>NZXB01000023.1 GCA_002701765.1 Porticoccaceae bacterium | reverse complement strand
CTCTCTGTTTGGAGCAATTCCAGTTGTCGGTGAAGACATCGTGCAATGGATACGGGGCGACTATTTGATCTCAGGCATCACTCTTAATAGATTCATGTCTCTTCATGTGGTTGCTGTTCCTTTCATCTTGGTTGGTCTGGTAGTGCTGCACATAATCGCGCTGCATGATGTAGGGTCCAACAACCCAGATGGCGTTTCAATTAAAAAGTACAAGGACGAACAAGGGCGGCCAATTGATGGGATACCTTTTTTTCCTTATTACGTGGTTCATGACTTAATACCCATAACCTTGTTTTTCTTCGTCTTCTGTACCATATTATTTTTCATGCCGGAAATGGGGGGTTATTTTCTAGAGTATGCCAACTTTGAGGTGGCCAATTCGCTAAAAACGCCTGAGCATATTGCGCCTGTCTGGTACTTCACCCCCTACTACTCAATGCTTCGAGCGGTTCCCGACAAACTGGGCGGTTTTATCGTGATGGCTGCGGCAGTAGCTATTTTATTCGTTCTTCCNTGGCTTGATCGCAGTCCAGTNCGNTCNATGCGATACAAGGGTAAAGTGAGTCGCAGTGCCATNATATTGTTTGTGTCNAGTTTCATAATTCTTGGGGTTCTTGGTGTCAAGGCGCCCACAGATGCGCGGACACTCTTGGCCAGAATTTGTACCGTAATGTACTTTTCATACTTTATTGGCATCTATTTTTGGACACGTTGGGAAAANACACTTNCAGAACCCGATCGCGTTACCATGGACGGAGGCATGGGGACCCTNAAGACTCTTGGAGGGTTTGCTCTNGTTGGAGTTCTGGTGTTTGTCCCGCTCAAAGTAGTTGGAGCGGAGGGCAAATCTTGTGGCACCATGGAATGTGATCAATACGAGGCTGCTTTGGATGACACAAATTCTCTTCAAAGAGGCGCTAAACTGGCAGTGAACTACTGCATGGGCTGTCACTCATTTAAATATTCAAGATGGGAACGAGTGGCAGATGATTTGGATATCCCACATCACTTAATGCTTGAAAATATGATTTTTTCAGGTCAGAAAATTGGAGAATTGATGACGATTGGCATGACGGANGAAAAATCAAAGGCTTGGTTTGGAGCTGTCCCTCCAGATCTAACTTTGGTTGCGCGTGCTCGATCGCCAGAGTGGCTATACACTTATCTCAGAAATTTTTACGTAGATGACGCACGCCCTCTTGGAGTAAATAATCGCGTCTANAAGGACGTAGGCATGCCNCACGCACTGTTAGAATTGCAAGGCCTGATGGCTTGTGCGCCGGGGCCNTATAAAGAGTCATCTGGCATTGGTTTAACGGAGGTGTTTTATGGTGACACATCTGGAAGAATGAGGGCTGCAGCGTCTGGTGACGCCCCATNAACAGATCCATGNGGTTCTTATAATTTGGTTTCTGATGGGCTATTGGACTCTGAAGATTATGATAAAGCAGTGTTTGATTTGGTTAACTTCATGACATATGTTGCAGAGCCATTTGCCCAAGAGCGCAGAGCTATAGGACGTTGGGTGTTGATCTTTTTGAGCATATTTTTCGTTTTCGTGTGGCTTCTAAATCGAGAATACTGGAAGGGTATTCACTAACCTGTCAGCTAATTTTTTTGCGCTTATTTTAAATTAAGGGCCTAATATGGCTTAAATACCTGTGCCCCTAGTCGGCATTTTAATATACTATTACTTTTCAACTTGGAGAGACCGTTTTGAGACGATCATCGATGACGCTATTTTCAGATCCGACCTGTCAATACAGTCACCGGGTGCGCATCGTGCTGGCAGAAAAAGGAGTGACTGTTGAAATAGAGGATACCGACTCATCGTGCATTACCGATGAAATATTCGAAGCGAATCCTTATGGCAGCTTGCCAACCTTGGTCGATCGCGATTTGGCACTGTACGAATCGAAAGTGGTGATGGAATATCTTGATGAACGGTTTCCACATCCGCCTCTTTTACCTGTATATCCAGTGGCTCGTGCTCAGAGCCGATTATGGATATACAGGATTGAACGAGATTGGTGCACTTTGACGGGTCAAATTTTATCCGATCCTAATGGTGACGCAGGAAGGACTGCGAGAAACGAATTGAATGAATCTTTGGTCGCTGTCGCATCAATCTTTATTGAGTTGCCCTACTTCATGAGCGATGACTATACCTTGGTGGATTGTTGTTTGGCACCAATGTTGTGGCGATTGCCGCAGTTTGGAATAGAGATACATGAAACTTCGCAGACTAAACCACTCCTAGAATACATGAAAAGAGTATTTGCTCGTGATGCCTTCCAAAAAAGTCTGACTGACTTAGAGCGTGAAATTCATGGCTAACAAGGGATCACGGATGTTTTCAAATCGTCCGTATCTCGTGCGCGCTTTTTATGAATGGATAGTTGACAATGATTGCACGCCATACATCATAGTAGATGCGCACTATAGTGGAGTAGAGGTGCCCCAAAGTTTTGTTACTAATGGACAGATTATTCTTAATATTGCTCCGAGCGCTGTGAGAAGTTTTGACATGAATAATGATCGCATTAAGTTATCTACCCGTTTTGGGGGGGTTCCAATAGATATCTTTTGTCCGATGGGGGCAATTCTCGGGATTTACGCTCAAGAAAATGGTCAAGGTATGATGTTTGAATCAGAGCCGTCAGATGAACCACCTCCGCCTCAAGGCCCTAGAATCGTATCGCCAACTCCAGACAAGAAGCCTANAGAGACCGAAAAGAATAAACCGTCTCTGCGAGTTGTGAAATAAAAATATGGCTATGAAAGGAAAAATTTTGAGATGAAACCTATAGCGATTGTGGCAGCTTCCAGAACACCAATGGGGTCAATGCTTGGAGGTCTAGCAGATATATCTGTGAGCGATTTGGGCGCTTCAGTTGTAAGGTCATTAATCGAAAAGACCGGCTTAACAAATGATGGAATCGACGAATTATTGATGGGTTGCGTTTTGAGTGCTGGAGTTGGACAGGCACCAGCAAGGCAGGCAGCCTTGGCGGCGGGTTTGAGTCTAGACACTAGTTGCGTCACAATTCAGAAGGTCTGTGGTTCGGGGATGAAGTCCGTCATGTTTGGTTGTAACAGTATTCTCTCGGGCCAGACCAAAACGGTTATTGCTGGTGGCATGGAGAGCATGAGTCGTGCACCATATCTNTTGCCNAAGGCACGACAAGGATATCGTTTCGGTGANGCNGTCATGCATGATCATATGCAGNACGACGGTTTGCGGGATGCTTATCAAGGTCTTGCGATGGGCGAATTTGCAGAGAATTGCGCCTCTCGCTATGGATTTACTAGGGAGCAGCAGGACTCGTTCGCCATTGAGTCTCTGAATCGAGCTAATAAAGCTATCGAGGAAGGATATTTTACCGAAGAGATTACACCGGTGATNGTGGTTTCTCGAAATGGTAGCGTTAGTGTTGATGTTGATGAGCAACCAGGGCGTGCGAGAATAGATAAAATCCCTAACCTTAGACCGGCATTCCGAAAAGACGGNACTGTAACTGCGGCNAACTCGAGCTCAATTTCAGACGGTTCTGCAGGGTTGGCNATCATGGANATCGACAGAGCTGANGCCTNGGGGTTCGAACCCATTGCCTTAATTCGCGGCTATGATGACGCATCCCAAGAACCTGAGTGGTTCACNACTACCCCNNTANTNGCGATAAAAAAGACTTTGTCTCGAGTTGGTTGGTTGGTTGATGACGTAGATCTATGGGAGGTCAATGAGGCCTTTGCGGTAGTTACTATGGCGGCAATGCATGACTTGAAGATCGATCACTCAATTATAAACGTCAATGGAGGAGCATGTGCCTTAGGGCATCCGATTGGCGCAAGCGGNGCNCGCATTTTGGTGACGCTGATCCATGCTCTTCGTCAAAAATCTCTAAAGCGTGGTATTGCAAGCCTGTGTATTGGTGGTGGCGAAGCCACAGCCATGGCAATAGAAATCGTCTAACTCGTCTTTCTGATCTAGTCAGTGTATTCGAATACTTTTACAACTGATCGCACNCCACCCGTTTCCTGAGCTCGATTTGCGGCTTTCTCGCCCATTACTTTGGGTATTAAACCCATCAGATACACGACATTATCCTCTGTTATAACATCTATATCGCTAGCAGTAACCTCTTCGTCCAAGGCGAGTTTTATCTTTACCTTGGCCGTGATCATGCTGTCCACCCCTCGATCAGGAATAGAAGAATTNGGGCGTATTTTTAATTGATTATGCACAACTCGAACGCCCTTAATAGATCTAGCAGTGTCTCCTGCAATCGTTTTTAACCTTTGATTGGGGGCCTCTCCAGTNAACAGNACTACGGAATTAAAAACGTTGATGTTGACGTTGGCATATTCTAGATCAGGATCAACTTTTTTAATATTTACTCCTATATGCCTAGCTATTGTAGAGTCGGTTATGTCGACGCCAATCCCTTGGGAGGCCTCTTCTTCGCCCACGGGTTTCTCGCGCACTAGATGCTCTATCGTTGTGCAGCCGGTAAAAATTAAAGATGTGATTATTAAAAAAATTAATTTAGCCACTTAATTCTCTCCCAAAATAACGTGGTCTACGAGTTGACTCAGACTTTCAATAATTTGCAGGTGCAGTTGGCTTAGTACTCTAGATTCGAAACGACTCAAATCTAGACACAGATCACGGGGTCTTAGATGTTCTATCAACATGGCATCATCTTTATAAGCCACTAGTATAATCCTTAGATCCCGTTGGACTCCAGCTTCGACAAATTGAATTAAATTAGTATTGCTGGCACCGCGGCTGAGTAAGAACAAGATATCTGATGACTTTGAATGGGTCAAGAGCACCTTCGCATTACAATCATTGGTAAAACCACAAACCATTTGACTTAAGTTTAGCGAGGGGAAGCCGGGCCGATCCATCTGAGTCCCCAGGGCGAGGTTATGAGTGAGAAGCTGAGCTAACGCACAAGAATTCCCTTGCCCGACGGTAAATATAGTATTTCCCGTTAAGAGGGCGTTCGCTACAATTTCTGTTGCGACTTGGATAGAATCAGAGAAACTGTCACCAAGAATCATTGAGCTTTCGATTATATGCTCAAAAAATTTGTATAAAATCCTGTCCACTTAGCTACTCTTTTCTATCAAAGCGCGTATCAAATCTCTTCACTATTTATTCAAGATTATATCATCGGAAACTCTTAGTACTCAGGCGATATTGTTGAAACACCACTTGAGTCAAATTTGGCCCATCCTGTTCGCCTTTTGATGTGACCATTTGAAAGAGTAAGTATGCCTGTTGCGCCGAAAATAGGTGTTTGCATGCTGGCCCGTCTTAAACCGAGCAACTCCCGATATGCCAGAAATGTGTCATAACCCAAGGCATAAAAATTCCGCAAAGCGGGATGAAGATCCACATTCGGTTGTAGCTCGATAGGTAATTGGCCCTCCATGGTCCATGGCATAGCACAAAATTCCACGCTAGCAAGATCTCGATCCAAATTTTCTTGGAACAAACCACCATAAACGTGGGAGCTAGCGTAGATAGGTATGTCTCCTGCATACAGGAAGTCAAGAGTTGGTTTGATTCGTCGCGCTACTTCAGGATAGCCGATCATGACAACAAGGTCCACATCCTGNCGCCTGCGCTGGCGGGTTATCAATTTACTATTTATGAATCGCCTTAATTGTGTTCCTCGCGCCTCGCTTAAGTCGATGTGCAGAGGCGGTTTAAGAATAGGGCTAAAGTCGCTGATGTTTTCTGGGTACCGAATCGCACTGACAACCTTTCCTCCATGACTTGACCACAGACTTTCAAAGTGTTCACTCGCTCTNAAGCCCCATCCAGTGTCAGGCACGATCAATAAANCCCTTTCCATGTTGCGATTTAACGCTCTATAAACAATTTGTTCCATTTCATCAAGTGGAGATAGTCCGAATTGAAATAAGTTTTCCGGGCCACTAAGATTCTTTGTTTTAATCCTATTCAGACTGATNGTGGGGACTGGTAACTCGTCAAGACCAATGAGGGTTCTTACGCCCGCGCTTCGGAGCGGTCCAATGATCATTTGGGCGCCATTTGAGACCGCTTCACCATAAATATCCTGTAATCGCCTTGCGGATGTGTCATATATTTGCAGGTCAGGACCATCTCCAGTTTGATTCAAAAGCTCGTAATAAGCAGTCATAAAGCCGTTGAGTAAAGTCTGACTGACCTCAAGATATTTGTCCGAGAAAGGCAGTAAGATAGCTATTGACCGCGGTGGATTTTCCGAGAAAAAATCAGTTCGGAGCATTGATGGTGGTGTTAGTGCTGCTGGGTGGTTCGCCCAGTTTTTTTGCCACTGCGCAAATTTCGCTAATTGTGATTCTCGATCTCCCAAGGCCTCTCTAGCAAGAGAAGCGAGCTTGTACCAGCCGGCAAGCGTATCATCTTCCGCCATTTCGTTGTTCAAGGCATTGAACGGCAAACGGTTCAAGAGGCCCCAAATCTGGTCATGAAATATTTGTTGATTTGTTGAGACCGGTAAGGATTTTGCCAAGCTTATAGTTTTTTGAAGGTAGCCATTAACATTTCCTAATGTAATACCGAGTGCAATTTGCAGTTCGAGNAATCGGAGGCTATTCGAAACTTTATTANTNGAATCGATNGCTTTAAAACGCTTCTCCTCAAGCATAGCCTCTGCGGATAGCCAGTTTTCTTTTTTTGCTGCAATNTCTGCTCTCGAGATTACAAAATCCACATAATCGCTTTCTTCCAATTGTTTGGGATCTATTTCGTTAAGTATTGACAAATACCTATCATTTTTCCCAGCATGATGGAATGCTTTTGCGCTCGCTAACAATAAGTGTTGACGTAATCTCAAATCCAATGACCTTGATGCTTGTCGGTAAAGCCGCATTGCCTTTTTAGCATCTGAACGGTTGGGCATATAAATGGTTTGGCTTGAAGCTGATGAATTGGCCGCCCCGGCTTTTTTTATTTGATTAGATGGCGCGCAGCTGGCAATAAAGGCTAAGATAAAGATACAGAGTGACAAAAGAAAACAAGTGCGTCTTACCATGAAAACAGATCCATGCGGTACCCTTTATNTTGTTGCCACGCCCATTGGGAACTTGGCGGATATGTCAGAACGCGCAATCAAAACATTAAGCCAAGTAGATTGCATTGCTTGCGAAGATACGCGCCACAGCAAAAAATTACTAGACCATTATCACATAAATTCATTAATGATTGCTTATCATGAGCATAGCAGNACCCAAGTTACTGATAAACTTTTGACCCTGTTGGCTCAGGGAAAAAATGTTGCTCTCGTTTCTGATAGTGGTACGCCCTTGATCTCTGACCCCGGGTTTCAACTGGTTTGTAGAGCACGAGAGCATGGTTATGAAGTTATTCCTATTCCCGGCAGCTGTGCCCTCATAGCTGCATTGAGTGTTTCTGGATTAGCGACAGATAGCTTCAGTTTTATTGGTTTTTTACCAGCTAAAAGTGGCCAGCGCAAACAAGTGCTAAAGACTGTCCAACAATATGGAAACACCATTATTTGTTATGAGTCACCTCATCGGATAATAGAAACTTTGCGTGATGCGAAAGAAATTCTCGGAGCGGATCGCAATTCGTTCATAGCACGTGAGATGAGTAAAATGTATGAGACCTATCTAGCGGGTAGTTTAGAGGAATTATTGGAATTAGTATCCTATGATACTGACCAACAAAAAGGTGAATTTGTTCTTATAATAGAAGCTCCAAAAAAATGCAGGGAGATCAGTTCAGAGGCTGAGAGAATTCTACTCCTAATGCTGAGAGAATTTTCGGTTAGCAAGGCGGCCTCTCTCACCGCCAAAATAACTGGTCTTGCAAGAAGGGCTATGTACAAAAAGGCTCTGGAGTTATCGGATCAGTGAGTCTTTAGACGCTTTCATGATAACCGATCTTCATGCTAACCCCTCAAGTTCGCGCCAGCGATTGACAATTCTGCAGAAGATTTCAGCTGTCTTCATCGCATCATACAACGCGTTATGAGCCTCGCTATTTTCATATTGGATATTCGCACATTGGCATGCCCGGCCCAGCACNGTCTGNCCATATGCCANTCCAGCCAAAGTAGCAGTATCAAAACATGAGAAGGGATGAAAGGGATTGCGTTTAATTTGATTACGTTCTACAGCCGCNTTTATAAAGCCTTGATCAAAGTGAGCATTATGCGCCACCATGATAGCTCTTGAACATCCAGTTATGCTAATCTCTCTGCGGATTGGCCTAAAAATGGTTTGAAGAGCGTCTCTCTCATGCAAAGCCATTCGGTCAGGGTCTTTCAGATCAATTCGATTAAACTCAAGTGCGCTTGGCTCTATCACAGCACCTTGGAAAGGATCAATGTCTACACAAAAAGACTTTTTGATCGAAACTATTCCTTGCCGATCCATTTGAAGGAGAACAGCTCCGACCTCGAGCAGCGCATCCGTGCGCGAATTAAAACCACCGGTCTCAACATCAATGACTACTGGAAGAAAACCTCTAAATCGTTTTGATATTTCCGATGTTGATAATTCTTTCAAGGTAGTTTGACTTTCCAATTCATATTCATGCCAGCAGCCAGAGGTATCAGTTTACCGCCGCAGAACGGAATTTCGTCAGGTATTGTCCAAGGCTCTCTTACCAGAGTGATTTTACTTTGGTTGAGCGGCAAATGATAAAATTTGGCGCCATTGATGCTGGCAAAAGCTTCCAAGTGATGCGTCGCATCTACCTGATCGAACACCTCTGCGTAGAATTCTAATGCCGCATGATGACTGAAGCAACCGGCACAACCGCATGCACTTTCTTTAGTTTCGAACTCATGAGGAGCTGAGTCAGTTCCTAAAAAAAACTTTCTTGAACCACTAGTTGAAGCCTTTATAAGTGCCTTTTGATGAGTATCTCGCTTTAGAATTGGCAAGCAATAAAGATGAGGCCGAATACCTCCTGCGAGCATATGGTTGCGGTTAAAGAGAAGATGTTGGGGAGTTATTGTGGCTGCTAGATATCGATCACTTTCTTCCACATAATGGGCAGCCTGCTCAGTGGTTATATGCTCTAGCACTATTTTCAACTCAGGAAATTTTTCTTTAATCCGTCGCAAGTGACGATCGATAAAAACCGCCTCCCTATCAAAAATGTCCGTGTTTTCGTCATTCACTTCACCATGCATTTGAAGAATTAAATCCAATTCTTGCATTTTCTCAAAGATTGGGTCTAAACGTTCAAGTTTTGTAACTCCACTAGCCGAATTTGTAGTCGCTCCAGCGGGATAATATTTCATGGCTTGCACAATACCACTTTTTTTAGCTGCAGATATGTCTTCTTTGGAAGTGTCGTCGGTCAGGTAGAGAACCATCAAAGGTAACCATTGAGAATCTTTTGGTCTANGCTGAAGAATCCGTTGACGATAAAGNAGGGCATCATTGACCGTCCTAACGGGCGTTTTAAGATTTGGCATGATAATACTTCGGCCAAAGTATCTGGCTGCGGCTGGCACGGTGGTATTAAGTGCTGCATCATCTCGGAGATGAACATGCCAATCGTCGGGTTGTATTAAAGTTAAATGATTAATCATAGAGGGCGCCTTCTTCTAAGCTCCGAAACCAAAAAACTTAAGCCTGCTGCTATTGTAGTGTCCTCAGAGTGTCTATCCCAATGNCTTAATTACGCGCATATTGGAGTATAAGGCACTAGGCTTCGGATACCTAAGTTTTAGAGATCAAAAGATCACTTGTTTGAACTTTTGGCTAAAAATCGCGTATTCACGGAAGTTCGTGATCGTGATGGATTTGAGCTTTTCCCAATTTGATATAGAATTATGTTAAAAACATTTGTCAATTAGTATAATTAAACTTGCCAGTGTTGAAGTTCGCCCGAGGTAGATATGGTTAAGCATATAGTTTTTTTNCGTTTTAATAGTGAGTTCAATTTCGCTAAAAAACAAGCACACGCTGAGGAGATAAAGCAGCGTTTGGAGGCGCTTTTAGACCTTATTCCCGAAATTATAACTATTGAAATTGGCATCAACTACAACGCGACCGACAATTGTTCGGATATTGCACTATATTCGGAGTTTTCTAGCCGGAGTGACCTGGATAAATATCAATCGCATCCCGAGCATCTTGCGCTCGTACCCTTTGTAAATTCTCTGACAGAGGAGAGGAGGGTAGTTGATTATGAATTTTAACGTGCTTTNAATNGAAAACTTGGGCAAGTGGCACTAGATTTAATTTAAGGGGAATATCTTGGAAGACAGCGGATTTAGACTTAATCATACCATGATCCGAATAAAGGATCCGGACGCTTCATTAGCTTTTTACACCCAAGTTCTTGGGATGCATCTTATTGAAAGATTTGATTTTGAAGANATGGAATTCTCGTTATATTTTCTTGGTTTTTCGGCCTCCATAGAGGGCCCTNTTCCCGAGGAACGTGGTGAACGTATTGTGTGGTTGGCCAGTCAATCGGGAATTTTGGAGCTAACGCATAACTATGGCACGGAGTCTGATGATGACTTTGCCGGCTATCACGATGGGAACAGTGCGCCACAAGGCTTCGGACATATCGGAGTGTCAGTGCCAGATGTTTATGCAGCATGTGAGCGTTTCGAGCAAGCGGGCATAGAGTTTGTTAAACGGCCTGATGATGGNTCGATGAAAGGATTAGCTTTTATCAAAGATCCGGATGGGTATTGGGTTGAAGTTTTCTCTCCGCTTGGGCTGAGGAAACAGATTATGGGCGGTTAGTTTTTAACTGCATGTTTCAAATGATACGCAGTTCTGATGCGGATGCGCGCAAATTAAAACGCTAGATTGAGGGATTTGGGGTGAAAGAATTAGATGATGTTTTAAANCGATTAGACGCACTCGAGTCAAAAGATTCGATTCGCCAATTGGTAACTTCTTATGCTATAGCCTGTGACGAGCACGATATTCCTAGATTGGCAAATCTATTNGCAGATGATGCAGTGTTCGCGTCACCCAATGGTGCTATGGTTTCTCGGGGACGAGAGTCAATTCGAGAAATGTTTTCCACTATATTAAAGACACGCGGCCCGGGGTTTCATTGGACACATGATGTGCAAATTGAAATCGATGNACATGACCACAATAGAGCCTCTGGNCTNGTATATAGCCATGCTGAGACAACTCCGAATGAAGTGGTTAGTCTCGCTGCGATGAAGTACAAGGATGAATATTTGCGTGAAGAGGGTGTCTGGCGTTTCAATGCTAGAGAGATAAATTTTTTTTACTATGTGCCTGCAGNAAAATATGTCGAAGGTTTGACGCAGAGTGACCGAGTATACATAAACAATGCTTGGCATCCCGCGGACTTTCCCGAGACGCTGGATACTTGGCTCAGCTTTGAGCGGGGGGACTACGATTGAACAGAGATGCTATGGCTTTGGCTGAACGAGCGCTGGANCACTTTGTTAATAAGACAACCGACCAAGCAGAAACAACTATGGAGATCTCGTTAGCGGCATATAGGGATGAGGAGCGTTATTCGCGAGAGATTGAAAGAGTTTTTAAGCATCTCCCGCTTGCTTTGGCACTAAGCCTAGAATTGCCAGAGGTGGGGAGCTTTAAGGCGATGACCATTTTGGGAGTTCCTTTGTTGATCGTCAGGGGTGAGGATTTGAAAGTCAGGGCCATGCTCAACGTTTGTCGACATCGAGGAGCGAAACTTTGTGAGGATGGCTCGGGCAAAAAACGGATATTTGCGTGTCCCTATCATGCGTGGACCTATGATCATAAAGGCGCGTTAAAAGGGAGATATGGGGGCGATACGTTTGGTGAAATTGCTAATGACCGTTATGGCCTTACGGCACTCCATTGTGTTGAGAGGTCTGGAATTGTTTGGGCGTCACTAACTCCCGGGGACTTTTTTGATGTGGATGCTTGGTTAGGCGATTTTGGCGATGAGCTAAACACCCTAGACTTGGAAAACTGGCATCTTTATGAACAGCGTGATCTTCCCGGACCAGGCTGGAAAGTTACGATGGATGGTTATCTAGAGGCTTACCATCACCAATTGGTTCACCGAGAGACGGTGGGAAAATATACTGTGGGAAATCTCCTTGTCTTGGATACTTATGGGCCGCACCAGCGGCTGACCTTCGGTAGACAATCTTTGGGAGATCTAATAAATCAACCCAAGCATCAATGGAACCCTATGGAGCACATTAGGTTGATACATTCGGGGTTCCCTAATCTTTCGATTTCAGGAATCCTTGGTGATCATTGTCTCGTAAGTCAGGTATTCCCTGGATCAACGCCGACCACTACAACGACCAGGCAGACCATTCTAGTTGCCAAAAAGCCAGAAACGGAGTCTGAGATGGCGGCATCAAAGAATTTCAGCGCCCTAACTTTGAAAGCGGTTCAAGAGGAAGATTACGGCATAGGTTTTGGTATCCAAGGATGCATGGATTCTGAGGCTAATGATCATTTTATATTTGGNAGGAATGAACCAGCAGTGCAAAATTATCATCGTTGGATAGCTCGCTTTATGAAACTTAATCATAATGCATGGGGCCCTCAAGACGCGAAGACTGTTAGCAATTGATTCGAAAATGGAATTCAGGTTTTTTGACTAGTTGAAACCGATATGCTCAGAAAATCTCAGCAGTCGTTTTGCATTATTTCCTANTTNGTTAAGCCATTTTTCGCTGCCTTGAACTCCGTGTTGATCCCATCCGCCAAAGTTTGTTCCAAGAACTAGATGGTCTGTCCCAAAAACACTAACAACGAAGTCTAAAACTCTTTGGTCTTGGACGTGAGCATCGAACCAAATTTCAGCAAGATAGCTTTCAAACGCGCCATCTTTTTGGAGTTGTTCGCTTACCCATGGTCTAAGTCGAGTGGCTGCATTTAGCCGTCCAATTAGCATTGCCGCCGCACCGCCGGCATGACTGATGCATATATCGAGCTCTGGATGTCTTTCTAGCACTCCACCATAAATTAGTGTGGCCACCGCCAGTGTTTCTTGCGCTGCAAAACCGGTTAAGAGTTCCAACTCATATTGATTAAGATTTGGATCNCCCTTGGGGCCATCAATGCCGCTAGGCGCAGGGTGGATGAAAAGAGGGACGTTTAATTTTACAAGCTTCTCATAGAATATATCCAATTCANGACTATCCAAAGGCCTTCCGAAATCAGTTCCGATATAAGCACCCAACAGACCAAGCTCAGATACGGCTCTTTCCAGTTCCTCACATGCGGCAACGATATCTTGTATGGGCACGGCGGCTAGTCCCGCTAGTCTTTCTGGGCAATAGTTCAGCTGTTTTATGAGGGCGTCATTGTGTTGCCGGCAAAAATTTATGGCGTTTTTTGCATCTATATAGTGAAAATAGGTGAGAGGGTTGGGCGAGAGCACCTGGAAATCGATGCCTGCCTTATCCATCGCCTCTAGCCGAAGCGAAGTGTCCATAAAAACGCTGTTTTCATATCTAACATTGCGCAGATAGTATTCGCCGATGCGAAACCAAGGACTCCCATTTTCGTCATAGCCAATTTCCGGACCGTGGTGACCGGCCATGTGCATACTTTCAGACAGCACGATGTGTGCATGCACATCAATCGTTTTGATTTGGTCTATACTACTTTTCATCTTTAAACCTAAATCGTCTGAGCGCATCCCCCGTCAACAGGGATCGCAGCTCCAGTTATATAGCTTGCCGAAGGTGATGCGAGAAATAGTACGACGGAGGCTATCTCTTCAGGTATAGCCATNCTCCCAAGNGGTATCGAAGAGGTGATAGCTTTTTCAATCTCCGCGTTCGTGGTATCTTGCTCTATCGCTCGATTCTCGAGTAGTTCCTCTACTCTGTTGGTTTTTGTCCATCCAGTGCATATGGTGTTTACAAGGATATTAAATCGTGCAAGCTCATTCGAAAGTGTTTTTGACCATCCCAAGGCGGCTAGCCGGATGCTGTTTGATAGCATCATTGAACTCATTGGTTGTTTTACAGAGTAAGATGAAAGATTGATGATCCTCCCACTTCCTTTATTTTTCATACTTGGAAGCACCTTATTGGTAATTCTTATGGAGGAACACAGAGTAGCTTCAAATGCTTTTGACCATTGTTCATCATCAATTTGTTCATGAGTGCCGGGCGGTGGGCCTCCTGAATTATTAACTAAAATATCTATCCCGCCGAAATCTGACTCCACAAAGTCAACCAGCTGATTAATATCCTCAGGAATGCTTAAGTCAGCTACTTTGGCGAGGACAGATTGGTTGCCCAAGGTCTCTAAATGCATTTTCGTTTCTAATAGTTGTATTTCATTTCGGGCGCATATGGCGACTTTTGCTCCGGCGCTTTGAAATGCCGCTGCAGTAGCCTTGCCAATGCCTCTGCTGGCTGCTGTTATGAGAACTCTCTGATTCGTCAGGTCATATGACATATTATCGTCTCATCTAATCGTGTTGAAAGGCTCTATACTAGCTATTAGCCAAGGCATAAGTTAGGTTTTCACCAGAGAACTGACCCGTCCGCCAACCTGGTATGGACCAATTCTCGGGTAACGGGATGCTCAAATCTATCTTCTTTCCCCCCTTAAAAACAGCTTTAATATTACTTTTTTGACCCAGAAGATCTAAATTTTGTACAAGATCGCCGGCTACCAGAACCAGATCGGCGATATATCCTGGTTCTATGCGGCCCAGCTTACCCTCAAGGCCAAAAATTCCTGCACCTGCTTCAGTCCCGCACGCAATGGCCTCGAGAGGCGATAGCCCCAAGTGCTCAACGTAAATGCCCATTTCTCTGTAATGCCACTCTCCATAGGGTGTTACCGAGAAACCACTCTCGCTTCCACACATGAGTGGGACACCAGCATCATATGCGCGCCGGATCATTGCAGATGTGGCCTCGATCTCATTCATGAATATTTGTCTAAGCCCTGGATCTGAACCGATCTTGTCGCCATAATCAACCAGATTACGCAGAAAAGTAAACGAGGGTGCCAGCGGGGTTTTATTGTCAACCACCGCTTCTAGTGCATCCTCCTCCATGTAGGATGAATGAAATATCAAGTCAAAGCCAGCGAGCGCGGCATCTCTTGTGCTGGAGGAGTTTCGACAGTGGCCGACAACCGGCACTCCAAGAGCATGAGCCGTGTCGCATACAAGGCGTAATTCATCGAGAGTCCATGACTGTATTTCTCCGGGGTTATGACTTTTCGTTCGACGGACCGGTAATCCTGTGACATGTACTTTAATCCAGTCGCAACCACCTTTAATTTGCTTACGGATTTCGCGCACGATTTCGTCACCGGTTTGGACAATTACCGCATACCCGAGCTTGCCTTCGGAGGGAAGTAACTGGCCAGCGGTGCCCCCAACACAGGTGATTAGCACATTACCTCCCGTTGCCATGCGGGGCCCCTCTACAACCCCACCTTCTATTGCATCTCGCAAATCTATGCCGACATCAAAAATACAGTCGGGGTCAAGGAAGCTGGTAACGCCGGCTCGAAGTAGTTTTTGAGCATTAACCGATGCGATCATTGTTGCAAGCCCCGGGCGTCTGTGGAAGAAAAGTTCGTCATTCGATTTAGGTTCATCGAAGCTTATATGGCAATGCGCGTCGACGAGACCTGGTATTAGGGTCCAGCCATTCGCCTCAATANGTTCAGCATCTTGTGGTGCGCTNAGGNCGGCAGCATCGCCTACTGCAGAGATAAGATCTTCTTCGATCAATACGGAACCTTTAGATTGAGTCCCTCCCGACACAATGTTGGTGTTTTTGATGAGGTAAGATTTCGTCATACTTAAGCTCCAGAGTTTAAAAGTCCAGGGACTAATTNAGATAGTTACCGGGTTCAGTACGGTAAACTGGCCAGACAAGGATTTACTTGGCTTATCCTAAAATTATATCAGCGTGCGACTAACTATAACATTCTTACTGCGCCCGACTTNANTGCCTTTCCATCGTGANTGTGCNCTAAGTAGCTACCTGNCTTNATATTATTGGATCCCGANAAAACAGTTTTCGGCGCATAGCAGAGTTGTGTTATTCGACTTCTCTGTATTATGATTAGNTGCTANANNANAACAAGAATTTTTATGAGGTGAAATTATGAGCGAAGCNGCGTCGGCCTTTAATCCGGAGTATAATCCGGGGGGAAGTGAGGGAGCAATTGATACAAACATCTTACCTTGGATGCCAGTTGAGGGCGCACAAGGAATGTCAATAAAAACGATGAGAGCAAGCGCTGAAACGGGTATGTTTTCAATCATCGTTAAGTTAGATGCGGGGGCTTCCATGCCCATATCTGTTTACCTGAGCGGTATGGACATGTTTGTATTGTCGGGGCAACTCACATATACACAAGACAATGTCACAAGCCTTCTGACTCCCGGGGCTTGGGGCTATATTTCTGCCAATTCCAAAGTGGCAGGCATATTTGCCGAGAAAGAGTCAGAAATGCTNGTTAATTATTATGGTGCGGTTGCTTTTCTGGACGCAGAGCATTCGCTCTCCAGACTCCTTACNAGTCAAGACATTCTGCGTATGGCGGCTCAGCATGGGGTGGATTTGGTTCCCAGTACTCTATCTGGCTGCGTAAAAGAGCGGTCTGAGCCGCTCGCTAATGANCCNCAGCCCTTGGCAATTTCAAGNGGTGAACTCCATCACCTCATCAAACCATCAGGTGAGCAAGCTTCGGATCTTGGTGGCTTCAAGCACCCACACTTTGTTGATACTAGAGATGTCCCTTGGATAACGCTAGAAGGCATGGAAGCGATTGGCCTGAAAATATTGCGTGTGAGCGAAGATAATGGATATGTATCACTTATTGTACGCCACAATGGTGTGGCTCCCGGGCATACTCATCTTGGTTCAGGCGACTTTCTGATTCTTGAGGGACGCATCGGAGTTCGAGCTGGCCCACCGGATGGTCATGGCCCTGGCGTTTGGTATTTTGAACCTGCAGGCGCTAGGCATGATGCCTCTCAAAGGCTTAGCGAAGANGATCTAGTCTACTATTCAAATATATATGGACCGCTGGTATTTGACGAAGGCCCAGGCACCCCTGTTACTGCNGTGCTGTCTTGGATGTCATACAGAGATATGGCTGCTGCTTATGGTTCCAAGTTAGTGCCTTGTATTCATCCAGATGATTCCACGTTATTGGCTTCATCGCCACTGGTTGCCGCGAGCTAAAAGGCTTTTAAAGTAGCCTGTTTTTGTTACTGGCCCTNATGTCGCATGAGGGCCAGCATNCCCAATCAGTTATTTTTAAAGATTGCTCACTTTTTTGAGCCTTGGCGAGTGTGTNGCGAAAATCAAAGTAAAAATCCGACCACCCCAACACGAACATTTTTAAGACCCTCTTGATTCGCAAGCAGTACTGTTCGGTGTGGCATGACTATTGCGNAATGCAAAGTAACCAAACTGTGAATCGATGACTAAGGTGCGTGCCATTGGGATGGCATCCCTAAATCGAATTTATGTGACTCGCTGGCCTGGAATGGCGCCTCTGTCCGGTTCCAGCAAATAGATACCCTCTTCGGACCCAGCTGCCAGAACCATTCCTTCCGATACTCCAAATTTCATTTTNCGTGGGGCCAGATTAGCAACCACGATAGTTAATCGGCCCTCAAGTTTTTCTGGTCGGTAGGCTGATTTTATCCCAGAGAAAACTTGCCGAGTCTCATTACCAAGATCAAGAGTTAGTTTCAATAACTTATCGGCACCCTCGACTGATTGCGCGGATAAAATTCGGGCAACTCGCAAATCAATTTTCATGAAATCATCAAGATTGATTTGTTCTAGGATTGGTTCTGAAGACAAGTTGACTTNGGTACTTGAATTGGTCTCAGTATTGCTTTCTAAACTGTCATTCACCATAGCTTCAACGTGTTTAGGATCAATTCGCTGCAGAAGGGGTTTAAATGGTTTTATAGTTTGACCCAAAAGAGGTTTTTGAATACTTTCCCAATTTAGTTCCTCATTCAAAAAGGACTCAGCGCGAGCGGCCAATATAGGCAAGATTGGCTTGAGAAACACCATTAAAACACGGAAGAGATTGATGCCCAGAGAGCAAATTTCTTGCACCTGCTGCGCTTTATTCGGATCTTTGGCAAGTTTCCATGGTTCCNTGAAAGTAAGATANTCATTCGTTTTATCAGCCAGTGCCATGATCTCTCTTACAGCTCTTGCAAACTCCCGATTTTCATAGTGTTCTGCAATAATNTCAGCTTTACTCAATCCCAGATCCCAGATCTCATGATTTTCTATCACTTTAGCTAGACGACCAGCACTATTTTTTTCAATAAATCTAGCGCATCGACTTGCGATGTTAACCACTTTTCCAACTAGGTCGCTGTTAACTTTCTGTATAAAATCTTCAAGATTAAGATCTATATCGTCAACCGAATTTGATAATTTTGAGGCGTAATAATAGCGCAGGTACTCTGGGTTCAAATGATCGAGGTAACAACGTGCGGTTATGAATGTCCCACGAGACTTAGACATTTTTTGACCATTAATAGTAACAAAACCATGAACGCATACTTTGCTTGGTGTGCGAAATCCAGTGCTTTTTAGAATTGCGGGCCAGAATAGTGCGTGGAAATTGACGATATCTTTNCCGATGAAGTGATAAAGCTCTGACGTGCTGTCAGGAGACCAAAATTCATCAAAGTTTAAACCATTTTTTTTACATAGATTTTTNAAGGTCGCCATGTAGCCAATAGGCGCATCGAGCCAAACGTAAAAGTACTTCCCGCTAGCATCAGGGATCTCAAATCCGAAGTAAGGTTCATCTCGGCTAATGTCCCACTCTTGCAAGCCTGAATCCAGCCATTCGGAAAGNTTATTNACCACTTCCCCTTGAAGATGACCGTCTCGCGTCCATTGTTTAAGGAAATTGGTGAATTCTGGAAGTCTGAAAAAATAATGAAGAGATTCCTTTTCNACTGGTGTAGCGCCCGAAAGAACAGATATAGGGTCTATCATTTCGGTTGGCAAATAAGTGGCTCCGCAGGCCTCGCAATTATCTCCATATTGGTCGGGTGTCTTACATTTCGGACACGTGCCCTTGACATACCGATCCGCGAGGAAGATATTTCTCTGGGTATCGAAGGCTTGGACGATCGTTTTTTCTGCAATGTGGTTATTTTCCCGTAATCGGCAATAAATTAATTCAGACAGTTCTTTATTCTCGATCGAGTGAGTCGAATCATAGTGATCAACACTAATCAAAAAGTCTTTGAAATCGGCCTCATGGAGAGCTCTCATATTTGCTATATGCTCTTCAGGACTAATGCCAAGTTCATCCGCCTTCAACATTATCGCAGTTCCATGGGCGTCATCTGCACTGATATAATAGCACTGNTGCCCTCTCAATCTTTGAAAACGCACCCAAATATCTGTTTGAGCATATTCAAGAACGTGCCCGAGGTGGAGAGCAGCATTTGCGTAGGGAAGTGCATTAGTAACGAGGATTTGGCGTTTTAATAGCATACTGGTAGGCTGTTTTCTTAACAAAGAGTAGATGTATGAAGTATAGTTATTTTATTGACAGTTTTCACTCNTAGAATCGGGTANGAACTCGTTTGAGGTTAAACGAGATGAGTTTTTCTTTTAGTTGGAGCTATATTTTTGTTGGACAATGTCAAGTCAGTAGTTGCGGTTGCTTCTGGAAAGGGTGGTGTTGGCAAGTCAACAGTAGCCGTTAATCTGGCACTAGCCATGCACGCAGAGGGGCAAAAGATTGGTCTGCTTGATGCGGATATCTATGGCCCAAGCATTGCTATGATGTTGGGGGTATCTGACCAAGACCGTCCAAAATCATTAGATGGTCAGACCATATTGCCGCTAGTTANTCATGGTGTTAGCACCATGTCAATTGGATATCTTGTCGATTCAAAGACCCCGATGGTTTGGCGTGGNCCAATGGCATCTGGTGCTCTTAAGCAAATGTTACAGCATACCAACTGGGGATCCTTAGACGTTTTGTTAGTTGATATGCCTCCGGGGACTGGAGATATTCATCTTACACTTTCACAGAGCGCGCAACTGGCAGGAGCGGTAATCGTGACGACTCCTCAAGATATTGCACTTTTAGATGCCAAGAGGAGTATAGAGATGTTTGCTAAAGTGGAGGTGCCTGTTTTGGGAATTATTGAGAACATGTCTGCGATGCAATGCTCAGTTTGTGGAAACCATGTTGCGGTCTTCGGCTCGGGCGGTGGCGAAAGGATGGCACAAAGCTATCAAACGAAATTGCTTGGACAGTTGCCACTGGATCCGCAGGTGCGGGAACAAGGTGACATCGGCACTCCGATAGTTCTAACTCAACTTCAGGCTCCGGTCGTTAAGTCCTATGTTTCAATAGCGAGAGCTCTGATAGAGCGTCTTTCCAATAAGGAATCAAATGGTAGTCCAGATATTATTTTCGAGTAGTCTAGTAGTATCTTGTTTCGAAAGACTTAATGGTATTCTGGTAGATTTCATTTCGGAGTTGAATTAATGAGTATCAAGTCGGATCGTTGGATACGTAGAATGTCGGAAGAGTTTGCCATGATTGAACCGTATGAGACAGATCAGGTGAGATTTTTTGGCGGAGATAGGGTTATATCTTATGGTGTATCAAGCTATGGCTATGACGTGAGGTGTGCGGACGAATTTAAGATTTTTACAAATGTTCATTCAAAAATTGTTGATCCAAAAAATTTTGATAGAGATGCGTTCGTAGACATTAAAGGTGACTCTTGTGTAATCCCACCGAATTCTTTTGCCCTTGCCCGAACGATTGAGTACTTTCGAATACCTCGTTCGATATTGACAGTTTGCCTAGGTAAATCCACTTATGCTCGCTGTGGGATCATTGTTAACGTCACTCCTCTTGAACCTGAATGGGAAGGGCACGTGACTCTCGAGTTTTCTAATACTACGAGCCTGCCGGCCAAGATCTATGCAAACGAAGGTGTTGCACAGATGTTATTTTTCGAGTCGGACGAGATTTGTGATATCTCTTATGCTGACCGAGGGGGAAAGTATCAAGGCCAAACAGGAGTAACACTGCCAAAGACTTAAATAGCTATGGGTTTAACAGAGCGTTCTTTAAAGCTAAGGCTTGTTGTTGCAGCTTTTGAGTATTCTCTGGTCCAGTTCTCAGCACTTGTTTTTGCAATGGCATCAATGCTTCCAGCTCGGGATCGGCAAATTGATATAGCACGGATTCTCGGGTCAACTCGATGGGTTCAATTATAATTGGTGTTGACAAAACACGGTCAATTGCTTGCAGAATGATTCCTTCCATTTGTCTCGCGTTGTAGCCCATCTCTGAAAAAGATGTCTCGATCAGGGGTCTAGCAATATGGAATAGTTGAGCTAAAGCCTCCATTTTAATAGACGCTATGGCTTCTATGGTTATGTCATAACGCTCATAATTGCCTGCATTTAACCAAATTGTTTCGCCATCCATATGGGTTGTAAAACTGCCCGTTGGCTGGGTCAAAGGAAATATCTTTGAGAGGATAACGCCTCGAGAAAGACCGTCTAGATAACTTGCAGCACGTCGCAACAAATCGTCTACAGAGAGCCACCTAACTAAATCTGTGTTGGAGGACATAATTCCCATGCGATTGCGGAAGAAAGAATCACTTTCATTAAGATTTGGTAGCACGGTTTTTGGAGTGGGCTCGATCTTTGGAGGTTCCTGCGAAACCTCAATAACTGGAGCTATTGGTATTTCNGCTTCGGGAATGACAGATTTTTCAATCATAACTTCCTCGGTGATGGGTGAGGGCNGAACTTCGGCCTCGATATCAACTTCTTTTGTCATTTGAAGTCTATAGATCAAGCCTCCCACTATGAGAAGCGCTGCAATTGCGCCCAGTCCTAATATGATGATGCTTGGACTCGCTCTTTTATCCGTAGATTGCATAATTTTNCCTCAGTCGCTCCTTGTGACAGTAAACACTTTTCTATCGTCTATGACAGCATCTTTGAGTAGCATACTATAGTCTTTTTTATTTTCAATTTGTTCCAACTTAACTAGAAGGAAATTCCAATTTTCNGCCAACCANAGGTTAGTCACTCTCATATCGTTTTCTCTGAGCCTGCGCATCATTACCGTATCTAGTTTGCCTATTGGTGTGGCGAGCGTCTCCCGGCGAACGAACTCGTANCGATATATCTGGTGTTTTCCTCTCGAAATAACCGGATATTCAAACNTGTCTTCACCAAAGATAAGATCACGCCTGAGTTGCAGATACTGAGTGGGAATATCCAAAACTCCAACCTCTATCGGTGCATTCNAGGTTTTTTCTCCCCTTCTATANTGGGCGNTTTTANCCTTCCAATCAAAAANTTGNAACTCGGATCGNCTTATGCCCATGATAGAACGATCGATTTGGTGATCCAAGGGAATCAACTGGCCATTGTTTGACACGCGATAGTTTGATGANTCGCTNANGGTGATCAGCAACCCAGAAGCTTTNANTTGTTCTNAAAATTGTGANTCCGAAGTCTTAANCAGAGTTTTTACTGCTGTTATNGGAAGGCCATTATACTTAGCCGAGTATGTCGCTTTGTAGGGCAAGACTTCTAGCGTATTATTTCCAGAGGCAAAGCATAGCTCTTGAGCAAAAATACTAACNAGAGCCATTATTCTTACCAGCATTGGAATTTCCCTTTAGCGATGGCAATATGTTAGTTTGAGTTTAACTTAATTTAATCCGCCGGTCTCGGTAGCAACTAATTTTCCGCAGGGAGGTAAAGCTATTCCATCAAAAATCGCGTTCTTACCTCTCATTTCAACGCGTCCTTCAGCCAACCACTGGGTTGCTATAGGAACTATGATGTGTTCGATTTTTAGGACTCGCTTTGCAATGGTATCAGCGCAGTCCTTCGTTTTTATCGGAACTGATGCTTGAACAATAGCAGGCCCACTATCAAGCTCTGATGTAACAAAATGCACGGTAGCTCCTGTCTCTAAATCCCCGGCATCTAAAGCGCGCTGGTGGGTATTCAAACCTGGGTGTCTAGGTAGTAAAGAGGGGTGAATGTTAATTAGTTTTCCGATAAAACGATCAACGAATCTGGGCCCAAGNATTCGCATGAATCCTGCCAGAACCACCAAATCGGGAGAATAGCTTTTTACAGTTTCAGCCAATCTATTGTCATATTTGTTTCGGTCATCGAAATGATTATGGTCTATTATTCTGGTCGGAATATTAGAGCATTTGGCACGAACTAACCCCGCGGCTGACGATCTATTACTTATTACTCCAACTATTTGAACATCCAACTGTCCACAGGCAATTGCATCTATTAAAGCCTGAAGGTTTGATCCACTACCAGATATCAGAATGACTAGCTTGAAGGGCTTGTCGCCGTTCACTTCTGCTTCCTGACGAGTTCCACTTGGCCTTCGTCTTTGGTCTTTTTAACTATGTCTCCGATACAATAAGCCTGCTCTCCTTCAAGCTCTAAGGCAGCTAAAATGTCTTTTTCTCCTTCTGCGGGAACACTTAGAACCATGCCGATGCCGCAATTGAAGGTCTTATGCATTTCTTGGTTATCTATATTTCCTGCGTTCTGAAGCCAATCAAAGATTTCCGGCATTTGCCAAGATGAACAATCTATAATTGCTCTGCATTCGTTTGGNATGACTCTAGCCAAGTTCTCAACNAGCCCCCCACCGGTTATATGGGCGATCGCATTAATCGTTAAAATTTTATTTAGTTTAAGTAGGACCTTTGCGTAGATCTTTGTAGGTTCCATTAAATGTTCGATTAGGCTCTTNCCTGANAACGATAGATCGGTGGCGTNAATCTTATTTTGGTCTAGAATTTTGCGAATCAAAGAATAGCCATTTGAGTGCGGGCCACTGGATTTTATGCCGATCAATTTATCACCAGCTAAAACCCCGTTGCCATCAATGATTTCAGACTTTTCTACTATGCCCACGCAAAAACCGGCTAGGTCATAATCTTTGCCAGAATACATTCCAGGCATTTCTGCTGTTTCCCCGCCGATCAACGCGCAGCCTGCCATCTGACATCCATCTGCTATGCCGTTAATCACGCTTTCCGCGGTCGTGAGGTCAAGTTTTGCAGTTGCATAATAATCCAAGAAAAACAGGGGTTCAGCACCACAAACCACTATATCATTTGCACACATAGCTACCAGATCGATGCCAATTCGTTGATGCATATCATATTCAATCGCGAGACGTAGTTTGGTTCCTACGCCATCAGCCCCTGATACCAAAATGGGCTCTTTGAAGCCTTTGGGTACTTCAAACAGAGCGCCAAAGCCCCCCAATCCAGAAAAGACCCCCGGACGATTGGTTCTTCTTGCGGCGCCTTTGATATTTCTCACTAGCTGATTCCCAGCTTCTATATCTACGCCCGCTTCTTTATATGTTAAATGCGATTTCTTCTGATGCATGATTTTTGTTAGCTCATAAAACCAAGTATTCTAGGACTCTTGGGAAAAATTTGCATCAACCACTGTTATAATCAAGGATTAATCTAAGGGGTAAATGACTTGATATCTCGTATTCTAGCGACTTTAGTTTTTTTTTGCGGGTTTCTTCATGCAGAGTATGTTGATGATCTTTACGTTGGGAGGGTGAACGTGCCGAATCAAAGTTCGCTATCTCAACTGCAAGGTGTCCGTGATGCCACTAATCAAGTTCTGATCAAACTAACAGGTGACAGTGAAGTCATTCACTTGCCCTTTGTTAATGAATTGCTCTTACAGCCTGACAATTTTGTTTCGACTGTCGGTTACAAGGCGGTCGAGAAATCAGGAGGGGCAACAACAAATTCGTCTGTTGGTCTTGAGGTTAACTTTTCCAAGGTTGCACTGGACGAATTTATCAGAACGAATAAATTGCCTGTTCTTCCAGCAAATAGGCCATTACTTTTGTTATGGATAATTTTTGACAATCGTGTCTCTGGGAGACGGTTTATCTCTGAGCATAACGAGCCAAGCNTAGTTCAATTAGTTTCGCATAAGCTTGAAGAAAGGGGAATCCCTTTTGTTTTNCCNATTTATGATTTGCAAGANAGGATAGCATTACCCGAGGACAANGCATGGGAATTAAATGCTGAAATGCTTGTTGATGCCTCGCAGCGATATGACAGCGACGTTATAGTTTTGCTGCGTTTTTATGCAACTTCATCNGGCCAAGTGCGAGGCTCNTGGCTTTATCAACATGCGGGTAGNCGTCAACTTGGGGATGATCGATCAGAGAGTGTCGCTCAATTTATTTCGTCTAGTTTTGATCAAATAATTAACCAAGTTGNGAGGTATTATTCATACATACCAAAAAACGAAAACCAAGGNCTCATTGTTGAAATTGATGGCGTTGACACATATTCGAGTCATCGTCTCTTGCTNAAGAAAATTCGAGAAATTGAACTCGTTGAATCGATGCAAATTACAAACGTTAGAGGATCAAAGATAAGACTTTCGGTGCAAGTGGAGGGTGAGATACAACGATTNTATACAGCTCTGCTTCGAAGCGGCCACTTTGCAAGAAGAAGAGCTGATCAACTAGCGGATGGATTCACGATTCATCTCAACTGGATTGCAAAATGAGTCAGTTGACCTTGGGAGTTGNATTGGAAGATGATGCAATGTTCAGTAACTTTTACGCGCCGAGAGGTACNAGACAGCATATCGCTTTGAGTTCCTTGAGAGAAAAATCACATCAGAGTGTTTTTTTATCGGGCCCGTTAGGAACAGGNCTATCTCACCTCCTTCAAGCGGCTTGCCNTCAGGAANAGGATTCTATTTATTTGCCGCTCGGCCATGTTGCGGAGGCCTCACCTGAGAATCTTTTCGATAAATTAGAAATGCATNGGCTCGTCTGTTTAGATGATCTGCACACTGTGATCACTAAAAACACTTGGCAGCATTCTGTATTTAACTTATTTAACAGATGTTTTGATAACGGCACAAATATAATTTTTTCCGCCCGTTGCAGAGTAGATGCTCTGGGTGTAGTGTTACCAGACTTGTTATCGCGCCTAAAGTCAGGCCTTGTCATCCACTTTTCGGATTATCGAGAAGAGGATTTATTTGGCCTTCTAAAATATCGTGCTCAAATTAGAGGATTGCCTCTGACTGACGAAGTCGCCGTTTATATGCTGGGTCGCCTGGCTCGGAGCACATCCTCTGTTATGCGCGCACTGGACAGGCTTGATCAAGCTTCAATGCTTGAGAAAAAGCGTGTAACGCTCCCTTTTGTCAAAAGGGTGCTCGACATCTAAACCGCTGTTCATCACTCATAATTGATTGGAGCCTATTTTCAAAGCAAACATTCAGCGCAGTACAAGTNGATTCCCCGAGGGTCATTGANTTCTTGAAAAAGCCTAATGGATTCTGTCGCATTAACGAGAGCCTTAGGCATGTGAGAGTTTAGCTTCAGCTGAAATGGAAAAATGCCAATATTAGGGTTAGAAGCATCACTTAATTGCATTGCAAGTCTTTCGAAAACGTCCATCGGCCTTTGCCGAAAATCAATTTGATACTCTTGCAAATCTGCCAATTCCGCCGCGACAACAATGGCTTCTCTCAAATCACCAACCTGGTCAATCAGACCTAGCTGAAATGCTTCACGCCCAGTCCAAATTCTGCCTNCTGCCAGTTCTGCCACCGAGTTGATATCCATGTCACGNCCTTTTGCCACCAGATTCAAAAAGCTCTCGTATCCATGTTCAAGGGCGAGCTGCAAATATTCTCTGGCCTCGTCAGTAAGCGCTCTGTCAATACTTCCGGTTCCGGCCAATCTGCTTGTTCCCACTCCGTCTGAAGTTATGCCCAAGGATTTCAGGCTCCGTTCAAATGTGGGTAGCAAAGCATAGATGCCTATAGAGCCGGTGATAGAGGTTGGCATGGCTAATATGCGATCTGCCTCAGCGGCAATCCAGTACCCACCAGATGCTGCGACACTGCCCATCGATACAACAAGTGGAATTTCTTCCTCACGGATGGCTGAGATCGCGTCTCGAATAACCTCTGACGCAAAGGCACTGCCGCCAGGGCTATCAATTCGAAGAACAATTGCTGCGACATCAGAATCGTTTCTAGTTGCTGCCAACATCTCCGCGAGCGTATCGCCGCCTATAGTGCCCTCTGGTTGTTCGCCATCGAAAATTTCACCCTTCGCAACGATCACGGCCACCTTGTCAATGGCTAAGGTGGGTGTTTTGGTGTTTTGTTTATCCACGTGATAGAGGTAGCCCAGCAGGTCGATATTTCGTAACACACCCTCTTCATCGGGAGAAAGCTGATTGAGATAATCTTCTAATTCGGTCCGAGATGCCAGCCTATCAACCAATCCATGATTCAGGACCATCTTGGCTACATCTCCTTTCGTTTTTCGAGTGAGAGGGATAATTTGGTCTATGACCTTGTCAATCTCACCCGTTTCTAATCCCCTCAGCGTTTCTACCTCGTCGGTATAAAAACGCCAAAGAGAACCAATCCATCGTCGCGTTTCCTCACGAACTTGATCTGACATTTTGTTTTCAATGAACGGTTCTACGGCGCTCTTATAAGCACCAACTCTGACGACGTTTGCCGATATTTCAAGTTTCTCGATAGCATCTGCGAAGTAGCTTCTGTAGGCCCCAAAGCCAACCAGTTCAACAAAGCCCATAGGATCCAGAATTATTTCGTCAGCGTGTGCAGCCAGATAGTAATCCTGCTGCAAAAAATAATCTGCATACGCGATGATTGGTTTATTTTTAGACTTGAATCGCTTCAGTGCATTTCCAATCTCCGCGAGCTTCGTTAACCCTCCTCCTTCAAGGTAATTTAGATTCAAAATCAAGTGAGTAATTTTTGGGTCATTCGCTGCGGCATCGATAGCCCTTATTACATCTCTCACCAACGTCTCATTCCGGTTTGCTAAGGTCTCATTGAAGATTTCGGTCAAAGGTTCGATAAAGGTTTTTTGGTCGACCAGCATGCCTTGAGGTGCCAGGAGTAGAGCTGTTTTCTGATCCAAAGGGGGCGGTTTGTTGGCCGTCAAAGCGCCCGTGAGACCCCCTATCGCAGTCACAAAAACTAATAAAAAGATTAAGCTCGTCAGAGTTCGTAAGGAGTTTATTATTAATTTTGTGCCCCTCAGTATCTTTTGCCACAAACTATTCTCACGAGACATAATTCTCTCCTATTCACTTTGATCGATTGATGGGCAATTATTTTGCTTGCAGCGCAGCCAAATGCAACAGGTTGCGAAAAGCACAATTGTTGCCAAAAGTTCGGCTTGGTCGAGTAAACTGGGCGCAGGGCCGGCAACGTTATCCACTGCAACATAGAAGTATAACAGCACTACAAAGCACAGCCACAGCAAAGAACGGCTATGGCCATACAGAACCCCGGGGATGAAGATCGCCAGCGGTATTAGCCAGAGATAGAATACAAAGGGAGCCCCTTGCATGAGGGGATTGATGAGTAGCAATATTAAGAGGCTAAAATAACTTACAAGCGTTAAGGCTCTCGAAGCGTGAAGTATTTGGTTGTTGTCCATTCTGAAGGTTACAGCAATTTAAGAGCAAGGGTTGCCATTCTTTTGCCTTGCGTTCGGCAGATATTAATTTCTTGAGGGCTTAGTTTGTCTGATTCAAGGTGGCTTGAGCCATATGGAGTACCTCCCGAACGACTCTGCGCTAGAGCATTTTCTGAATATGGCACGCCGGCCAATACCATGCCATGGTGCATTAGCGGCAACATCATAGATAGCAGGGTGGATTCTTGACCACCATGAATGCTAGAAGTGGATGTGAAAACGCCTGCGGGTTTATCGATAAGAGCACCATTCAGCCATAGCTCGGAGGTTTGATCTAAGAAATACTTGAGGGNAGAAGCCATATTGCCAAAGTGGGTCGGGCTACCTAAAAGCAGTCCGGAGCAATTAATTAGATCATCATTGTCGCAAAATAGGTGGCCNCTTTCTGGAATATCTGCGGCTACCGATTCACAGACTGTTGATACGCGAGGAACGGTTCGCATTACAGCAGCCANGCCCGCTGACTCGACNCCNATCGCTAGTTNTTGCGCAAGTTTATGCACATGGCCGTTTCGGCTGAAGTACAGAATAAGAATGTAAGGGCTCTTCATTGCATTAGGTTAAAAATGTTTTCTGCTGGTCTTCCTACCACCGCATCATCGCCTCTGACTATGATGGGCCTCTCAATTAACTTCGGATGTTTTATCATATAGTCTATGACAGCGTCATCACTCAGGCTTTTGTTTGAAAGCTGGAGGTCTTTGAACTCTTTTTCTGATTTTCGTAGCAATTCTCTTGGTTCAAAGCCTAGCTTTTTTAGTAACTCTTTGAGTTGGGGTTTAGTAATAGGTTCCCTTAAGTATTCCACTATTATCGGATCAATGGCATTCTCTCGCAGTAACGCCAAGGCCTGCCTCGATTTAGAACAGCGCGAGTTATGATAGATTATGAACACTATTTGTACGATAATAGTTGAAGTTTTAGACCAACCTCTGACAACTATACACGATTCGAGAGGCATAAGGGGATACCACTTCGCTTTTTGGTAGCGAAATCCTTGCAGAGGGTTGATTTATTTTGCATTCCGATGAATATAAAATCTAACACGCATTACTTGCTTTATTTTTTGTTTTTTACTGTTACCATGCGCGGCGTTAATAACCCGATGCAAGCTAATATGCCAGCTAGAGCAGTCCGGCTAAATTGTTTTTTTACCGTCTCGATAGGAATTTATTTGAATTTGCGCTCGGTCAGCGGTCCGAAGAAACAAAAAGGCACGTACCAAAGGTAAATTTTCGGCAGCTAGGAAATCTTTTTTTGAAAACAAAGTTCGTGGCAATTATTTTTCTGTTAACTTCTTGTCAGGCGGATCGCGATTTTGCGCTCCAAGATGGAGAAGCCGTGAGCTTTGGCGCCGCCGGGGGACGATGGACGATTATAAACTATTGGGCGACATGGTGCGCACCCTGCCGCCATGAGATCCCCGAACTTAATCGATTCGCTCTGGATTATGAGGAGCAGTATCTTCTATTGGGAGTCAACTTTGATGGCGCTACCGGNGATGAATTAAGCAAGCAAACANAAGAACTGGGCATAGAGTTTAATAATCTTTTGGAAGATCCTAGGATGCTTTGGGAACTNGACAGACCGGATGTACTTCCCGAGACGTTGATCATCGATGAGCAAGGACAGCTTCNGCACAGATTGGTAGGTCCGCAAAATTACGAGTCCCTAGTGAGATTGCTGAATGAAAAGANTTAACTTNGGGTGGATCNAAATTGGANATGATGCTGATCAATGTNATTTTTTTGAAATGTGGACCAAANGACTTTAGCCACTCAGTTCAAATNGCTCACTCAATTGCGNTTTTNGTGTGCGNAGAACCNTAGTACTTTGAGCCGCAATGGCGGAGNTCCGACTTTGGAGGAGTTAGAAATATGTCGGCGTTGATGACTGAGCGTGTAATCAGCGTTCACCATTGGAATGACACACTGTTCACTTTCAGAACGACAAGAGATCAGTCCTTTAGGTTCACTAATGGCCATTTCACAATGATTGGCCTTCCGTCCGAAACTAGGCCACTAATGCGAGCATATAGTTTTGCGAGCGCCAACTATGAGTCTGAGCTGGAATTCTTTAGCATTAAAGTGCCAGACGGGCCGCTTACGTCCAAATTGCAATTGTTGAAGATCGGTGACGAGATTTTAGTAAGTCGAAAGTCAACTGGGACTTTGGTAGCTGATAATATGTTGCCAGGCCGCACCCTGTACATGATAAGTACCGGTACTGGTCTTGCGCCGTTTCTGAGTCTTATCAAGGATCCAGACATTTACGAAAGTTTTGATAGGGTAATTCTGACCCATGGAGTACGGCACGTCTCGGAGCTGGCCTATGCGGACTACATAGAAAAGATTTTGCCTCAAAACGAACTGATTGGCGATATGGTTAGAGAGAAGCTGGTCTACTATCCTACGGTAACTAGAGAGCCTTACCGCAACAATGGTCGCATAACTGATTTGGTCCGATCCGGAAAGCTATTCACTGATCTTAACCTACCTTTTCCTAAACTTGATGATGACAGATTCATGATCTGTGGTAGTCCAAGCATGCTCAAAGAATTCTGCGGCATGATTAACAAAAAGGGCTTTTGGGAGTCTCGAAGCGGGCGATCGGGTCACTATGTAATTGAGCGCGCCTTCATAGAAGCGAGCAAGTAGCCTGAACGACTACCAGCACGGCTCGGGAAGCATTGCTATGCTTTCGCTACTCTCCTAAGGTTTGTATACCTCCAGTGCTCCCGGGCTGCGCAGCATTTTATTCACCTCATCTGAGTGCAGTGTCTCAGCGGTAATCATTTCTCGCGCATATTCCTCTAAAAGAATATCGTCTGCTGACACTGCCAAGTTCAAAAGTTCCTTGTACAAAATAAGCACCGATTTTTCATGCTCAAGACTTTCTCTAAGGATATCGCCGATATCATGTTTTTCGGTCTCCAGCAGTGGACCGATCTTCAGCGAAGGGTGACCACCCATCATCGTAACGAGCTCCCCAGCTCGGTGAGCATGGAGGAGGCCCTCATTGGCATTCGCTTTCATCCAGTCAACTATTGGAATACGATTATACCCATATACCATTAACGAATAGTGAGAATAACGCACCACTCCGGCCAGTTCTGCTTCCATAATACCGTTGAGAATATCAATCGCTTTTTGATTGTCTTTTGAATCCATTATCATTGCTCCCAAATTCTTTTCTAAACCATTGTGTTTTGGCCGGCTGATCATCCCGAACTCTCTCAGCTTACTATTCTACACCTAAGTGCGGATCACAATGTCACTATATCTCGATCTATTTGAGGATCCCGTTAGAATTAATCGCTATAATCCCTAATCACTCGATTGATACTGCGATCGATCAAAATGTTGGACCATTTTGCATTTAGTGGCTCTCATTAAGTCAATCTGCCATTCTCACTGTGACGAGGCCGATTCGCCTTTGGGGTGCGGGAAATTTTGAAAATTATATGCTTTCGATGTGTAACAAAAACTATATAACCTTTAGAGAGATGATTTAAATGGACGGTTTACGCCTATGAGAACAGTAATTTCTGAGCCGCTTGTCCAGTTTTTAGCCATCGGATTGGCAGTTCACTTACTGGCTAAAGTGATGCTTCCACCGGCTGCGCTGGACGAAGGGTATGAAATAGTAGTTGACCAATCTAGATTATTGAATTTTATGCAGACACAGGCCAGAGTTTTTCAGCCAGAGGGTGCGGCTAAAGCACTAGACAATCTCAATAAGGCTGATAAGGATCGTTTGATTCGAGATTATGTTCGTGGGGAAGTTCTATTTCGCGAAGCCATCGCTATGCAACTGGATAATAACGACGAGATTATTCGTCGTCGTCTAATCCAAAAAATGGAATATATCTCGCAAGGCTTCGCTGATGAAATTTTACCTCTTGATCGAGATGAACTAGTACACTTTTATGAATTGCATAGGGAAGATTATCGCGTACCTGCTGAAGTGACGTTTACTCATGTTTTTTTTGCCTTTGACGGGCGGGATGAATCAACTACAGAACGATTAGCAATCGATACCCAGAACGAATTGAATAACCTCCAGATTCCGTTTGAACAGGCAGGAAGATTCGGTGAAAGATTCTTATATAATCGAAACTATGCGCAACGGTCCGACGTCGAAGTGGCCAGTCACTTCGGGGAACCCTTTCAAAGGCAGATATTTGGTTTTAGTCCAACGTCTCATTGGCAAGGACCTGTGCGCTCTGATTACGGTTACCACCTAATTTTGCTCAAAAAGCTAACAAAAAGTTTTGTTCCTAAATTCGATGAGGTCATGGCCGCGGTCGTTACAGATGCTGAGCGCCAGCAGTCAAGAGAAGTGCAGCGGAAAGCCATTAGCAAACTAATAGAAAAATATCGCGTAACAGTGCATGACGAATGATATTACGTAAACTTCTTCTCGTCACAACGTTTTGGTGCATCATGTGTGAGAGCCATGAGGGCAGACCAGTTTTTATAGATATTGCAGAGCGTGAACCAGGAAATTATCTGCTTAAATGGAAGATTCCGCCTGTGCTTTTGCGAGGGCAAGAACCAATAATTGCCTTGAAAGGTCTGGGGTGCACTAGGCCCTTTGCAGAGAAAAAAATTGGCTTGCCAAATGCCCGTTTGAATGGACGTGTTTATTATCAGTGTGGTGAGGATCTGAAAGATTTGTCAGTTATCCTGTCTTATCCGGAAATTAATCCGGCCTTGACGTCATTAGTCATTTTTAAGACGACAGACGGTGGAATGAAACAGATATTTTCGGGGCCAGAAAAGCTATCTATTCCTTTGCTTTCCGAAGTGAACGGTTGGGAGATAGTCAACCAATATATTGTGGCGGGGATACAGCATATCTTGGAAGGCTATGATCACCTCGCGTTCGTGATATGTCTAATGATGATTGCAGGAGCAGGCAAGCGTCTTATTTATACCGTAACTGGTTTCACTATCGCTCATTCCATTACACTAAGTCTTGCTACTTTGGACCTTTTGAGATTGCCAAGCCTCGTGGTAGAGACACTCATCGCAATCAGTATTTTATTGCTGGCAACAGAGCTTCATCGCAATCGTTACACGGGGCATTCAAGTTTTACTTGGAGATATCCTATATTGACTGCAGGCTTGTTTGGATTGCTGCACGGTTTTGGATTTGCGAGCGTACTGGCCGACCTGGGCCTTCCAGATGATTTGAGACTGCCTGCATTACTTTTTTTCAATGTTGGTGTAGAGATTGGCCAGCTGCTTTTTGTTGGTGTAACTTTATTAGTTGTTTTCATTTTGTTGAGAAGTAGCAGATGGATTTCTGCAAACTTTATTTTTTTAGAGAAAGCTATGATTTCTTTTCTCGGTGGGATCGGAGCATATTGGACTATAGAGCGTTTACTTTCTTGGTAACACATAGTTTATCACTTATTACGATGTCTAATGCGGCTGCTGACTATTTCAAATGTCCCAGATGTCTGTCCAAAACCTTTAAACTCGTTTTAAAAAGTTTTGGCGTGCAAGCAACAATATGTCCGTTATTAAGAAAATTTTCACCTCCCTGGAAATCGCTAACCATGCCTCCAGCCTCTCGCACCAGAAGTGCACCGGCGGCAATGTCCCAAGCCTTCAGGTGCATTTCCCAGAAAACGTCAATGCGACCTGCAGCAACATAGGCCAAATCGAGAGAAGCAACCCCAAGGCGTCTTATTCCAGCTGAGTTTTTGGCAAAGGCGCGCATTGATCTCAAGTAGTTTTCTATATCATCAAATGCTGGACTATTGAAAGGGATGCCAGTTGCATAAAGAGCCCCTTTGGTTGAAAGGCGTCCAGATACTCTAATCCGACGACCGTTGAGCATGGCTCCATCTCCCCGACTGGCTGTAAATTCTTCTCTCTGAAAGGGTTCGACCACCACAGCGTGTTCGAGTCGGCCATCGATTCGGCAAGCTATGGAAATTGCTACATGGGGGATTCCTCGAACAAAATTAGTGGTCCCGTCTAGAGGGTCGATAATCCACTCAAAAGGACTATCCCCCTTCCCGCTGAAACCGGTTTCCTCTCCATAAAATCTGTGGTCGGGGAATGCCGAACTTAGTTGATTTATTATCAGTTCTTCCGAGCGACGATCGACTTCTGTTACAAAGTCATATTTATTTTTCTCATCGACTTTAACCCCATCGATATTGTCAGCTGCTTTTACAATCATATCGCCCGCCTCGCGAGCAGCACGCAGTGCAATGTTACACATCGGTCGCACAGAATAAGAGTCCAAACAGGGTATTTGAGAGTGTTTAGTGTACCAGACATCTTCGATTCTGCTAAACTTCTGATGAAATTTTTGATTCGAAAAGACTGTTTGGGGTAATTGGTGTCACAGGTAGATTGGCGTAAAAATATTCGGATTGTCTTGGTTAATACTGCTCATCCGGGAAACATTGGAGGAGCTGCAAGGGCGATGAAAAATATGTGCATAGATAAATTGTATCTTGTCGAGCCAAGAGAATTTCCAGCGCCCAGAGCAGTTTGGCGCGCGGCCGGTGCAAAGGACGTGCTTAGCGATGCAAAGGTGGTGAATTCGCTTGATGAAGCAATTGAGGATTGTGGTTTGGTCATTGGTGCTAGTGCTCGTGAGCGGAGAATTCCTTGGCCTGTGCTTAGTCCGCGCGAGTGTGGGGAAAAAATTTGGATGGAGGCAGCTCACCAGTCCATTGCGCTGCTGTTTGGTTCTGAGGATCGTGGGTTATCCAACGAGCATCTGCAAAAGTGTCACTATCATGTGTGCATACCTGCTAATCCCGATTACAGTTCCCTTAACTTGGCTGCTGCTGTGCAGGTCCTGACTTATGAGATTAATATGGCTTCTTTGGCTCAGGCTGAAGATAAATTCCATTCCAATCACACCTGGGATATGCCGTATGCAACGTCAAAAAATATAGAACTATTTTTTAAGCATATGGAGGAAACTATGACTGGTATCGAGTTTCATGACCCTGATAATCCAAAACAACTCATGACTAGGATGAGACGGCTTTTTATGAGAGTAAGAATGGATGAGATGGAAGTATCCATATTGCGTGGTCTATTGTCAGCTATTCAGCGTAANTAAAANTANGTGTATATGAGNCATAACAATACTTGACTAAATTACTCTGGTATTACAATATATCTGCAGCAATTTTGAAAGATTNGCNACAGAGAGTTCNCAAGATGAGAATAACAACACGAGGACGTTATGCTGTGACTGCTATGCTGGATTTGAGTCTCCATTCAANTCAGCAGCCAGTGCCTCTTTCTCATATCGCAGACCGGCAGTCGATTTCACTGTCCTATTTAGAGCAGTTGTTTTGTCGACTGAGAAAATCTGGTTTAGTGAAGAGTGTTCGCGGTCCTGGTGGTGGGTACCTGCTGGGTCCTTGCGACAGTAAAATTTCTATATCTCAGATCATCGACGCGGTAGGCGAAGGTGTTGACACGACTGTATGCGGCGGCAAGGGTAACTGTAACGCTGGCGAGATATGCTTGACGCATTTATTGTGGGACGAGTTAGGCAAAGAAATCCACAAGTTCCTAAGCGACATTTCACTTGCGGACTTGGGCGCTAGGCAAGAGACTCAGTCAATTTTTCAGAGGCAATTAGAGCAAAGTCTCAATTGGCAACAACAGCATTCAGCTTTTCATTGAGGAAGATAAGATTTATGGGATTACCAATTTATTTAGATTATGCGTCAACGACTCCCGTTGATCCCGAGGTCGCTGACAAGATGATGCAGTTTCTCACCCCTACGGGTCGCTTCGGCAATCCGGCATCTAGATCACATGTTTTCGGTTGGGAGGCTGAGTCAGCCGTTGAGGATGCTCGCGCCGAGGTTGCTAAGCTCATCGGAGCTGATCCGCGGGAGGTTGTTTGGACATCAGGTGCCACTGAAGCGAATAATCTTGCGATTAAGGGATGTGCTCATTTCAATACTCGCAAGGGAAAGCACATCATTACCTCAAATATCGAACATAAGGCGGTGCTCGACACCTGCAGACAGCTAGAGAGAGAGGGCTTCGAGGTTACGTATCTAGATCCAAATCCTGAAGGGCTCATACTGCCGGAAATGGTTGCTGATGCAATCAGAGAGGAGACCACCATTGTATCGATAATGCATGTGAACAATGAGTTGGGGACGAGAAACGATATCGCGGAGATTGGTCAAATCTGCCGTAGGCATAAAGTTTTTTTTCACGTTGATGCGGCACAGAGTGCTGGGAAGACGGCTATCGATGTTGAAGCTATGAATATTGACATGATGTCTTTATCAGCGCATAAGATATATGGCCCGAAAGGTATCGGAGCGCTTTTCGTTAGGCGAAAGCCGAGGGTTCGCATTGAGGCTCAGATTCATGGAGGAGGGCATGAGAGAGGAATGCGCTCCGGGACCTTACCTACCCATCAAATCGTGGGTATGGGGGAAGCCTTTCGAGTGGCCAACCAGGTGCTGGACGCAGAATCCACAGAGATTGCCCGATTGCGCGATCGACTGTGGGCTGGAGTCTCGGATATAGAAGAAATTTATCTAAACGGATCGCCCGATCAAAGTGTTCCGGGTATAATCAATATCAGCTTCGCATTTGTTGAAGGTGAATCGTTAATTATGGCGCTAAGAGACTTGGCAGTTTCATCGGGGTCGGCATGCACCTCAGCAAGCTTGGAGCCGTCCTATGTCCTCAGGGCGCTTGGATTAAACGATGAAGTTGCCCATAGTTCTATAAGATTCAGCATCGGAAGGTATACGACTGAAAAAGACATTGATGATACAGTCGCAAAAGTGCGTCATGCGGTTGATAAGCTTAGAGAATTGTCTCCTTTGTGGGATATGTTCAAAGATGGTGTAGACTTAGATCAGGTTGAGTGGGCGGCCCACTAATGCCTGAGCATATTATTTAGGGAGTTTGTAAATGGCCTATAGCGAAAAAGTAATCGATCATTATGAGAATCCGCGTAACGTCGGAAAACTGGATGATAAGTCAAAGTTTGTGGGTACTGGCATGGTTGGTGCACCAGCCTGCGGTGACGTTATGAGATTGCAAATTCAGGTGAATGACACGGGTGTGATCGAGGATGCCAAGTTCAAGACTTATGGATGTGGCTCTGCAATAGCCTCGAGTTCTTTGTTAACAGAGTGGGTGAAAGGGAAAAACATCGAAGAAGCCGAGCAGATAAGGAACACTGAAATTGCTGAGGAACTGGCGCTTCCACCCGTTAAAATTCATTGTTCTGTTTTAGCGGAAGATGCCATCAAGGCGGCAATACGGGATGTAAAGGTTAAACAACAGCAGGACTGATCTAATCATGCCTATCACTATGACATCAGCTGCAGAAGATCATGTGTTAAAGTCGCTGCAGGACCGCAAGAAAGGAATCGGGGTTCGGCTTGGCGTCAAGACTACAGGATGCTCTGGGCTAGCCTACGTTCTGGAATTTGTTGATGCCCCCGCTTTAGATGATGAGGTTTTTGAGTTTGATAGTTTTAAAGTTCTTGTTGACCCCAAGAGCATGATCTACTTGGATGGAACCGAACTGGATTATGTGAAGGCTGATTTTACGGAGGGGTTTGAATTTCGAAACCCAAACGTTAAGGATGAATGTGGTTGTGGGGAAAGTTTTCACGTCTAGTTGGGAACAATGATGTCCGCAATCATTGGTGAGCAGTCCTTTTTTGAGTTATTTTCTATCCCGATCTCGTGGCATATCGACAGAGAGCTCATAGAGGCTCGATACAAACAACTTCAGAAGCAATTTCATCCGGATCGATTTGTGACCAATGTCGATGCAGAAAAGAGGCTAGCGGCGCAGACAGCTGCCTTTATCAACGATGCTTATGCAACCCTTCTTTCACCGCTTAAACGAGCTCAATATTTGTTGACGTTACAAGGCATCGAGATTGATCATGAAAATCAAACCACCAGTGATATTGAGTTCTTGACACAGCAAATTGCTCTTCGCGAAGAGCTCGCTGATATAGAGCAACTTGAAGCCCCATTTGAGGCACTAAATGATCTGGAGAAGCGCCTAGACAAACGATACGAAGAGTTACAGGTTGATTTTAAAGAGAGCTTCACAACTGGGAATTACGGTGAAGCAAAGAATTCGGTGGTAAAGATGCAGTTTTTTGTCAAGCTACTACTGCAAGTCGAGTTGCTTGATGACAAATTGATTGGCTGAAAAATGACTCAAAAGGTTCGTTAGTGGCTCTAATACAAATTTCGGAACCGGGGCAGATGCCCGAACCCCATGAACGCAGACAAGCAGTCGGGATTGACCTGGGTACGACAAACTCACTCGTAGCTGCTATGCGAAGCGGCGGCCCTCGGGTTTTGAGTGATGAGCAAGGTAAGACTTTGGTCCCCTCGATAGTAAACTATGGCGAGAATGGTATTGTCTGTACTGGCGATTCTGCGCGACGGAGGTCAGTGAGCGATCCTCTAAATACGCTGATTTCCACAAAACGCATGCTCGGTCGCGACATGAATGACCTCGATGGTCTCGGGTTGCACCTGCCATATAACTTTGACAAACATGATGGTGGTATGCCGCTGATTAAAACCCGAATCGGGTTGGTAAGCCCAATTCAAGCGTCTGCAGAGATTCTAGGCGCCATGGCAATGCGCGCGGAGAAAGCGCTGGGAAGCCAACTAGACGGGGCTGTGATCACCGTGCCCGCTTATTTTGATGATGCACAACGCCAAGCAACCAAGGACGCTGCCTCGCTTGCGGGGATAAGAGTTCTCAGGCTCCTCAATGAGCCCACTGCGGCGGCTATTGCGTACGGGCTAGAGAAAACTGACGAGGGTATAATTGCAGTCTATGATCTCGGAGGAGGAACGTTTGATATATCCATCTTAAAGCTATCTCGGGGAGTATTTCAGGTGCTTGCCACCGGGGGAGATTCAGCTCTAGGCGGAGACGATTTTGATATTTTAATTGCTGACTGGATCTTGGGGGAGCTTCAAATAGACAGCGCGTTAGATCCGCATCAAAGAAGGGAATTAATAGAGGTGGCTTGTGAGGCAAAAGAAGCTCTCACAAAACTCGACTCGGTAAATGTTTCTTTCTTTGGTTGGTCTGGAAAACTAACTCGTGAAGCTATGGAGAANCTNATTAAGCCNCTAATGNAAAAAACNCTTAGGTCATGTAGGCGAACTTTGCGTGATGCAGGGATTAAATCGGATGAGGTAAATGACGTTGTTTTGGTTGGTGGTCCCACAAGAATGCCGATTGTTCAGCANGATGTTTCCGAATTTTTTGGTCAGCAAGCNCTNTCTGCGATAGATCCGGATCANGTGGTAGCGCTTGGAGCAGCTTTGCAGGCAGAAATTTTGGTGGGTAATCAGTCGACCGATAATTTGCTATTGCTCGATGTGNTGCCTCTGTCNCTNGGTATTGAGACCATGGGGGGATTAGTGGAAAAGATAATCCATCGAAACACTACTATTCCCGTNTCGCGAGCGCAGGACTTTACAACCTTTAAAGACGGCCAAACAGNGATGGTAATCCATGTAATGCAAGGTGAGCGAGAACTTTCCAATGACTGNAGGTCATTGGCTCGTTTCACCCTAAAAGATATTCCATCAATGACTGCTGGAGCTGCTAAGATTCGAGTAACCTATCAAGTTGACGCTGATGGGTTGCTCAGCGTAAGCGCGCGCGAGATGGTCAGTGCTGTTGAGGCGAGCATCGAGGTTAAGCCTTCTTANGGTCTTGCNGAGNNAGATATCACAGAAATGCTGNAAGATTCGCATAAGCATAGCNGAGAAGATGTAGCTGCTCGCGCGCTGCGNGAACAACAGGTTGATGCAGATCGAATGATAGAAGATTTGAGTTCTGCGTTGAAACATGACGCTGATCTCCTTGACNNCTNTGAGGTTGAGANGCTCAGAGNGTTGATGTTTGAGTTAAAGGACATGCGAGCGAGTTGCACCGATCATCGCGCCCTTTCTAAGAAAATAAAAGAAGTCGGTGAAGCCAGTGAATTTTTTGCAGCCAAGCGAATGAATGCGAGCATCAAATCCGCCCTAGTGGGGCGAGATCTCGATGAAATGGAGTGATATAAAATATGCCAAAAGTTGTTTTTATGCCACATCATGATATCTGTCCAGAGGGAGCTATAGTTGAGGGTAACAAGGGCGAGACAGTTTGCGAAGCGGCTTTGCGTTCTGGGTTGCGCATAGAGCATGCCTGCGAGATGTCCTGTGCTTGTACAACGTGTCACGTTCATGTCAGGGAAGGTTATGATACCCTTTCCGAACCCGATGAATTGGAAGATGATTATCTCGACAAAGCGTGGGGGGTTGATCCGGATTCTCGGCTAAGTTGTCAAGTTGTTATCGAAGATGAAGATTTAGTTATTGAGATTCCGAGATACACTATTAATATGGTATCTGAACGTCACTGACGGGGTGGGGNNAGAGCTAGAATGATTTGGACGGACATCAATGATATTGCTATAGAATTATGCGAGATCNACCCAGACGTTGACCCGCGGTATGTTAATTTTGTAGATTTGCGTCAATGGGTTCTTGAGCTAGAGAACTTNAATGATGATGCCGGACGGTGTGGCGAAAAGATTCTAGAGGCAATACAAATGGCATGGCTTGAAGAGAAAGATTAGGNCTGCTCAAACTATTANCCCACAGGATTTTCATCGAAACATGCTATANTTCTGTCAATTGGCGCCCAACTGGCGGCAGACGACACCCAGAAGTTNGCCGTTGTAACTGCTTCTGATGGCTCNTCTAAAGTAGAACACTTGACAAACTTTACGCCTGGCACCATATCCGCTTCGGTAAACAATTGCGAACCGCAACTCGGACAGAAGTGTCGCGTAACATTTCGGTCACAAGCACTCCTATTGNTAAAAGTGTTTGTAGGTCCCTCGATCTCTAGGGTGTCAGCAGAGACAGGCACTACCGTCGTTAGGGGACTGCCAGTTACGCGTTGGCAATCTCTGCAATAACAGCTAACGGCATCGAGTTGACCAGCGTGAAAAACGTACCTTACTTGGCCGCACAGGCAGCCGCCTTTTCGAATAGTCATAATGTACCTTCAAGTTTTAATTANTTTAATAATTCTACACTGGCGCACTAAAATTTTTACCGTTTGAGCAAGCGCATATTTTGCTGAGCTGGGTGAGGGAATAGCCAGTATTTTCTCGCCATTGGTTAAAAGAATTCTGTATCTTGAGCAAATCTGATTTACTGGTAGGGTAGTCAGCAATTTCAAGGCCAGCGGTTTTGAGTGCCGCTACCACGTCTTTGGTGAGCATAAAACNGTCTTTTCCGATTTTTCTGAGTATCCGAGGTCCACTAAGGCCACCTAATCTGCAGCCAAACTTTTTCATATGCATGCATAANCCAATAAAATCAGTTTCCGGCCATTGGGCAGCGAAATNTGCAAANCTTTCATATTCGGCACTAACCTCTAGAATNTANGCGGCGTTCTGNGGNACACTCAAAACCTTCTGACGATTTCGAACTATACTCTTATCGGATGAAATTCGGTCCAACTGCTCTGGACTGAGTAGTACCAAACTTTGAGGTTCAAAATTGAAAAAAGTTTTCTCGAATGCGGGCCANTTTTTTTCAATAATTCGCCATNCAAAACCTGCCTGAAAAATACATTTGGTCATGGTTGCCAAAATACGGTCATTTGGTGTCNGTTTGAATTTTTCATCGCTAAGAGATTCTGTAATCCAAGATTCAAGACCGTGTTCTCCACCTTTTCTGAGAAGTGCTTGGGAATGGATCGGTTCAAAATCCAACATTTGTTTNTCCTATGCGAGTTTNTATCTAGGCACTAAAAACAGAGCTAATTCGCCAAAAAAANTAAATTGTACNGCTAAATTGTAATAAAAAAAAAGCTAATAACTGGTATATTTTTTTGAGAATGGAAGCTTNAAAAGCTAGGATTGTTCTGGCTTCAAACTAACTATGGAATGGCGTTAAATTTCTAAAATTGGAAATTCGAGGGGTAGAGATGAAAACCGATGCTGGTAACTTATGAAATATATAAGAGCAGCAGTTTTTTCAAGTTCCGGTGAGCCATTAAGCGTGGTTGACAAGCCTATGCTCAACTCGAGATGCATTTCAAAGCAGATAGTTCTTATGCTTGGGATATTGCCCACCATTCTTTGGGCTGAACCAGCTTATATTCCCCTTAACTATGGGGATATGAATCCGCTGACNATGAACTTTGGTGCTCCAAGGGTGACATCTCCCGCTGACATTAATCAAGAGCAATTTAGCTGGCAAGTGACATCTGAACTCAGCAATACGGTGCACATGGCAACCACTGGCTCGGAGCGTTTATTGATAGACGCTGAGACGACGAGACACGTCATGCTGCTCGAATATGCAATCACCAACAATTGGAACATTCTCTTCGAGGCGCCTTATATTCGCCATGGTGGCGGATCTCTCGATGGATTTATAGAGGACTTTCATAACACGCTAGGGTTCCCATCTGGGCCTAGGAGAGGCCGTGAAAAAAATGCCTTTGCAATCTCATATCTTCGCAGAGGGATGGAGCCACTGGTTATCAATGATGTTCAGTCAGGAATCGGGGATGTGTCGATAGCATTAGTACGCGAGTTATCGAGTGACTGGGAAGACAGTGTAAACATTGGGTTAAAGATGAAATTTTCTTCTGGCAAAATCCTCGACCTTACCGGCTCGGGCACCAATGATCTGGCAATCTGGACCTCGGCATCAAAGAAGCTTTCTTCCAATGTCTCTTATTACTTATCATTATCAGCAGTTTCGATTGGCGGAAGTAATGGGCTTCTGGCTAATATACGGAATGACGAATATGCGACTGCATCATACGGAATGGGTTGGAGGCACAGTGAACTGATAGAATTCAAACTTCAACTTGATGCCAGAACCTCGATTTTTGGTGGAAGTTCCATCAGGGCCCTTGGTCATTCCATTGCTCTGAGTATGGGAGGTACGTTACATTTTTCTAATGGATACGAATTGGATATGGCGGTTACAGAAGACATTGATGTGGGTACCTCTCCGGATGTGGTTTTTCACATGAACTTAAGGCGAAAATATTGATTAGTCCTAAGTCAGACCGCAGCATACGTCTAATTGTTGGACCGGATTTTGCCCAAACAGTTCAAACCGGTTGTAGGCATTAACATTAATGGTTAGACTCCGCCGCTTCAAAAGATAAAGATGATTTGTTTGGGAGATTTTTTATGGCAAATGAGATGACACTTTCGATTATAAAGCCTAACGCGGTCGCAAAAAATGTTGTTGGCCAGATTTTAGAAAGGTTTGAGTCGGCCGGATTCACGATTGTCGCCTGCAGAATGCAGCGACTAAGTCGTGAAAAGGCTGAAGGTTTTTATGCAGAGCATCGTGAACGCCCATTTTTTAACGATTTGGTTGCTTTCATGACGTCAGGCCCCGTGTTTGTGCAGGTGCTCGAAGGGGAAAATGCGATATCGGTTAACCGTGATTTGATGGGTGCAACTGATCCAGAGAAAGCGGAAACCGGAACTATCCGTGCTGACTTCGCGGACTCAATAGAAGCAAATGCGGTTCATGGATCCGATTCGCCAGAATCGGCATCGCGAGAGATTGCCTACTTTTTTTCCGATGATGAAATTTGCGATCGATGAAGATTAAGGAAAAAGTGTCTTTCAGTACTGAGGACGCTGTCCGGGGTAACGGTAAAGTCAATCTGATGGGAATGTCGGCGTCTAGTTTAGCAGATCTAATGGAAATGATGGGCGAAAAAAGGTTTCGTGCGACCCAAATTCTCAAATGGATCCATCAAATGGGTGTTCGTGACTTTGATCAAATGACGAATCTGTCTAAAGTTCTTCGGGGAAAGTTGTCGGAAGGCATGGAAATAGTTGTGCCAGAAGTGGTCAGCTGTGAAAATTCTTCAGATGGGACTCGCAAATGGTTAGTGCAAGTAGAAAATGACAGTTGCATTGAAATGGTGTTTATACCTGAGGGTAGTCGGGGAACATTATGTGTTTCTTCTCAGATTGGGTGTGCATTGGACTGCTCTTTTTGTGCTACAGGAAAACAAGGATTTAACAGGGATCTTACGGCATCCGAGATTATTGGTCAGCTGTGGATAGCGGCCGATTCATTTAATCAATTTTCATCTACCACAACGCGCAGGATTACCAATGTCGTAATGATGGGGATGGGAGAACCCTTGATGAATTTTGATAATGTGGTGGAGGCCATGAGTATAATGCTGGATGATCATGCTTATAGTCTATCAAAGCGACGAGTAACGCTCAGCACTGCAGGGGTGCTCCCGGCCTTAGATAGATTAGGTGATGTATTAGATGTGTCTTTGGCAATTTCTCTCCATGCTCCTAACGACGAGCTACGTAATAAGTTAGTCCCATTGAATAAAAAATACTCTATAAATGAATTTATTGATAGCGCGCGTCGGTACCTCAGTAAAATGCCAGATAGCCGACGTAAAGTGACTGTCGAATACACCTTGATGGACCAGGTTAACGATAGGGCTAGCCACGCTCTTGAACTATCTAGTGTCTTGCGAGAACTCCCATGTAAAATAAATCTTATTCCCTTCAACCCCTTTCCTGGAACCGAGTTCCGACGCGTATCGGATGTTGCCATGAATCGGTTTCGGGACATTCTGCATAGGGAAGGGTACACTGTCACCGTAAGAACTACTAGAGGGGATGATATAGCGGCGGCCTGCGGTCAGTTAGCTGGGTTGGTGAATGATAAGACTCGTCGTCAGGCGCGGTATAAGGCGAAACTTTCCGCTCAACAGGCGGTTCGCATCTTGAGTTAGGTGCTACCGAAGCATTATTATCCCAAGAACTTTGAGCGAAATTCATTGTTACTGCGTCGTAAAGTACCAGACTTTAAAAAGAATTAATCATGTTTAACAAAAACCCGATAGTGCGCAGAAAGTCTCGGCAGATTATGTTAGGTGCTGTTGCCGTTGGGGGTGATGCCCCGATTTCTGTTCAAAGCATGACCAACACAAACACACAAGATGTTGAAGCCACGGTTGCACAAATCCGGTCGATCCAAAAAGCCGGCGCAGACATAGTGAGAGTGTCTGTTCCTTCCATGAAGGATGCCGAGGCATTTGGAGAAATCCGTAAGAGAGTTGACCTGCCCTTGGTCGCTGATATTCATTTTGATCACAAGATAGCGCTTCGGGTGGCTGATCTGGGTGTTGATTGCCTTCGAGTTAACCCGGGTAATATTACGCGCGAAGATCGTCTTAGAGAAGTTATCTCTAAAGCACGGGATCTGAGTATACCCATCAGGATAGGTGTCAATGCGGGTTCGCTTGGCAAAGACCTTCTTAGAAAATATCGCGAACCAACAGCATCAGCACTGGTGGAGTCGGCAATGAGGAATGTTGATCTGTTAGAAAAGTACAGTTTTTCTGATTATAAGGTCAGTGTTAAAGCGTCAGATGTTTTTATGGCGGTGGATGCGTACCGCAAACTTGCCGATTTGATAGAGCAACCGCTTCACTTGGGCATCACCGAAGCAGGCGGATTGCGCTCGGGTACAGTTAAATCCTCCATTGGTCTGGGTGCTCTTTTGATGGAGGGTATTGGAGATACAATTCGTATCTCATTGGCTGCAGACCCTGCGGAAGAAGTACGGGTTGCATGGGATATGTTACGCAGCTTAAGGTTGCGCAACAAAGGAATACATTTTATTGCCTGCCCAAGTTGCTCGCGGCAGAATTTTGATGTGATAAAGACAGTGAATGAATTAGAGACTCGTCTCGAGGACATCACCGTACCAATGGATGTTTCAATAATTGGGTGTATAGTCAATGGGCCGGGTGAGGCAAAAGAATCAGACTTTGGTTTAACCGGTGGCACTCCGTCTAATCTTGTCTATATCGATGGCAAGCCAAATCATAAAATCAGTCAAGACAATCTTGTCGATCAGCTAGAGCAAGAAATCCGCGCTAAGGCAAGAGCAAAGGAACAAAAAATCGCGATTGACGCCGAGGCCATCATAGCAAAGGCTTGAAAACTGGAGTGAACTGATGAAAATTAAGTCCGTGCGGGGTATGAACGATATAAGTCCTCCGGAGACAGCTAGCTGGCAGTATCTTGAAGAAACAATTGTTGATGTTCTCTCGACCTATGCTTTTCAGGAAATCCGTTTCCCTATATTGGAACATTCAGAGCTATTTCGACGCTCTATAGGGAATGTCACAGACATCGTCGAAAAAGAAATGTACAGTTTTGATGACCGCAATGGCGATAATTTGAGCCTGAGACCTGAGGGCACAGCCGGCTGCGTTCGAGCATGTGTTCAGCAAGGACTATTGCACAACCAAACGCAACGATTATGGTACAAAGGACCTATGTTTCGTCATGAACGGCCTCAGAAGGGTCGTCAGCGAGAATTCCATCAAATTGGCGTGGAGGCATTTGGATTTGAGGGTCCGGAACTGGACGCAGAACTTTTAATAATGATGGATAGGCTTTGGAGTAGACTCCGCATTGATGGGGCAATGACTTTGGAAATCAATTCGCTCGGTCAAGCCTCTGATCGCGCTCGTTATCGGGTTGCCTTGGTAGATTACCTTGAGGATTACAGAGAGCAACTTGATGATGATAGTCAGCGTCGCTTGACCACAAACCCTATGCGAATTCTTGACAGTAAAAATATTGATACTCAAAAGATTTTGGCGGATGCGCCTCGGTTGGCAGAATTTATAGATGATACTTCTCGCGTGCATTTTGATCGTGTGTGTGGTTTATTATCTGCCGCTGGTGTGGAGTATAAAATTAATGATAGCTTGGTGCGAGGGCTGGATTACTATTCAAAAACTGTTTTTGAATGGGTAACCAATAAGCTGGGTGCACAAGGGACTGTCTGTGGAGGCGGTCGCTTTGACGATCTGATTGAACAGATAGGCGGAAAACCGGGATTTGCGATAGGACTTGCCTTGGGAATGGAGCGATTGTTGCTGCTTGTGAAGGCGATGGACGTATTGCCGGATTCTCTTGGAAAGAACGTGGATGTTTATTTGGTAGCTGTTGGAAATGTGTCAGAGGAAGCATTTTTAATTTCCGAGCAACTTCGATCAGAAATTCCTGGGCTACGTGTGGAGCAGCATTGTGGGTCGGGTGGTTTTCGTTCACAACTAAAAAAAGCCGATAGAAGCGGAGCTCGATTGGCTCTAATAATAGGCGAAGACGAGCGCTCGAAAGATGTCGTGGGTGTTAAATTTTTGCGCGAGCACAGAGAACAAGAACAAGTGGATCGGAAAAGACTAATGGATTTTATGCAACCTATTTTTATTTAATAGAGGAATTTAAGTGGCTGAATACAGTACAGATGAGGAGCGAATAGAGGCAATAAAAGCTTGGTGGTCTGAGTATGGAAAGCAGACTATGCTGGGTTTAGTGCTAGTGCTTTCCGGGTATCTAGGATGGCAATATGTGGACCATCGACAAGTCCAGAACGCGCATTTGGCTTCGGAGCAATTTTCTGAGATTCTGGATTTGTGGCCAGATCAACTTGGCGATGATACCGATGGCTCTACAAGAGAAAAAATCGTTCAAGCTGCTGAGAAGCTTCAAAAAACTAATACCGGGTCTGCGTATGCTTGGTTGTCCTCGATGGCTCTGGCGCGAGTCGCTATAGATAAGGGCGATCTAGATGGTGCGAGAGCCGAGTTGAGTCGATTGTTGGATATGGATCTTCCTGAGGTGGATGAACAACTCGTCAGACTGCGTCTGGCGCGCGTTGAGTCAGCGAGAGGCGATGTTGATGGAGCTTTGCGATTGCTTCAGGGGGTAAGTGCCGGTGCGCTTGAACCTCTTTACAAAGAGGCAATTGGTGATTTCTTGTTTGATAAGGGAAACGCTCCGGCAGCTTACACTGCATATAAGGCAGCGCTGCAGTCAAATCAGTCGGGTGATAATATGCTCAATGGCTTGTTGGAAATTAAAATTAAGCAGGTGACTGCTGAAGCCACACGGGAATTGCCGGAAAAACCGGCAACAGAGGAAGTTGAATCGGAGAGCGATAAGCTGTGATTAGATTAATCTTGAGGCCTTATCTTTTTGTTTTCCTATTAGGTATATCCGGATGCAGTTGGTTTGGTGATGATGATGAAAATGAAATTAAACCGGCAGAGTTAGAGTCATTCGTTGAAGAAATTCGTATCAAAAAGATCTGGTCAAAGTCTTTGGGGGGCTCTAAAGAAAAATATTGGAGGAGCTTGAGGCCGAGCGCTAGCGATAAGACGGTTTTTGCCGCAAATCATGGCGGACGGGTTAGTGCAATGTCTTTAGTTGATGGATCGAGGCTTTGGAGTGTCGACATAGAGGAGAGCATCTCCGGAGGGGTAGGTTATGGCGGAGATCTAGTAATGGTTGGAACCATTGAAGGTGAAGTCATAGCTCTTGATGCTAGCGACGGAACTATGGTCTGGACCTCTCAAATGAAAACCGAAGTGTTAACCAGTCCGCAAAGCAACGGCAAAGTGGCTGTGGTTCAGACAATTGACGATAAAATATATGCACTTGACGCAGAGACGGGCGATGAAATTTGGTACCATGATGGCGACGCGCCGATTCTATCGGTGCGGGGCACAAGTAGTCCCCTCGTCACCAGCAACATGGTATTGGCGGGATTTGACTCGGGAAAGTTGATTGCATTCAATCCGGAGAACGGAGCTATCATTTGGGAGACTCGGATTGCCCTCCCTAAGGGACGGACAGAGTTGCAGCGAATGGTAGATATTGATGGTAACCCAATCTTGATTAACGATGTGGTTTATGCGGTTAGCTATCAGGGGCGCTTGGGAGCCATCACCCGTGGAACAGGACGAAACCTTTGGTTTCAGGACACCTCCTCGCATGATTCCCCAGCCTATGGGCAGGCTCAAGTTTATGTCACCGAAGCAGATGATATTATACGTGCGTTCAAAGCAGGCAACGGCCGTTCGGTTTGGCAGAATGAGGGTTTGTTTTTGCGCCGTTTAACTGCGCCCACTGTCTTTGGTGAGATGGTAGCAGTGGCTGATGCTGAGGGTTATTTACACTTCTTGAATAGTGACGACGGTCGTTTCATGGGCCGAGTGCGAGTCGACGGCAGTGGAATCGATGCCCCCATGCTAAATCGATCCGATCGTTTAATTGTTCAGGCCAATGATGGATCTGTGAGCGCATATAGGATTGAACCTAGATAAAGAAGCTTCCTCCTAGAATGGATCGCGATTTTAAACATAGGTCTTTTTCATGTCCCCTGTAATTGCCCTTGTAGGCAGACCAAATGTNGGTAAATCAACTCTCTTTAATCGGCTGACAAAGAGTCGGGANGCTCTCGTGGCTGACTACTCAGGCCTTACCCGNGATCGAAAGTATGGTCACGGGGATNTGTTCGATCGGCGTTTTTTGGTAATAGACACAGGTGGCATAAGTGAAGACAACCGTGGGATTGGAGCGGAAATGACTGATCAAAGCCTTGCCGCCGTCGAAGAGGCGGATACTGTTTTTTTTATAGTTGATTGTAAGTCTGGCATCACCCCTGGTGACTATATCATTGCTGATAGATTGCGACGTAAAAATCGGAAGATATATGTTCTAGCGAACAAGATTGATGGCTTGGATCCNGTGCAGGCAACTGCTGATTTCTATCAACTCGGATTNGGCGATCTNTTTGCAATTACGGCGACTCATGGGCGCGGCGTGAAATCGATGATGGAGCAGGTCTTGAGTGGCTTCTCTGATCGCGCAGAGGTTACTTTAGACTCAGATAATAGTATCAAGATTGGAATAGTCGGCAGGCCTAATGTTGGAAAATCTACGCTTGTGAATCGCTTGTTAGGTGAGGATAGAGTGGTTGTTTACGACCAGCCAGGTACCACCCGAGACAGCATATATATAGATTATGAAAGGGATAATACGAAATACACTCTNATCGATACCGCTGGGGTTCGTAAACGCAAAAATATTAAACTTGCGATCGAAAAATTTTCGATTGTTAAAACGTTAAAAGCAATTGAAGATTCCAACGTAGTGATTTTATTAATAGATGCCCACGAAGGATTGGTTGAACAGGATTTACATCTGTTAGGCATCGTGATTGATGCTGGGCGAGGCTTGGTAGTCGGCATAAATAAATGGGATGGTCTTGAGCCCGATGCTCGAGAGCATATTAAAATTGAACTCCGGCGGCGGTTGAGATTTGCCGAATTCGCTGANGTGCATTTTATTTCTGCAATGCACGGAACTGGGGTTGGTGATCTCTATCGCTCAGTGAAAGCNGCCTATACAACTGCCAATGAAACCTTTAGNGCAGCTCGACTCACGAACATTCTCGAGGGNGCTGTCGGGGAACACCAGCCCCCCATGGCCAAGGGGCGCCGGATAAAATTGCGNTATGCTCATGCAGGCGGAAGAAATCCTCCAGTGATTATAATCCATGGTAACCAGACGGATGCTTTACCTTCCCACTATACGCGTTACTTGGAGAAGGTATATCGTCGAGAATTNGGATTGCATGGAACACCCGTGAGGGTCAAATANCGAACAGGAAAAAATCCCTATCGTGGAAGTAGANCNNTATCTAATGANCGAAGGCCCGTNAANAGCAGAAAAGAGGTGAAATATAACAAACGNCATGATTGAGGGTTATAGTGTNTTNCCGCTGGATAGTCTGGTAACGAACACNCCTTTNCGCAACCAATNCTTTTCAGCATACTTACCTACCGGAGATNAATNTTNCTNTCTTTTTTATCCTTGATCGGACCCTAACGAATTTTCTGATGTGCCAGTAACTTCAAGCATTATCTCGCCATCGCAGACATGAGCTTTTAATCTNTCTCCATCTTCGATGTCCTCGATNGACNTNACAACTGATCCNTTCANNTCCTTNACGATTGAGTAGCCTCGACTGAGTGTTTGCAGCGGGCTAACTGTATTGAGTAGNTGAGTGGTNCGNTTNNATCTTTGTTGCGAATGTTGTAATCGAGATGTCATNTGTTTACACAACAATTTTACTGACTGAACGANNGTTCTGCCATTGGCNGACAAAGTTTTACTTGGATGCTGCCGAAAATGGCGATCTTTTAAAGAGGTGGTATGCAGTTGTTTCTGTTTTAGNTTGGATAACATTGCATTNGAGAGGTTCTTGCTCATGANGTGGAGCGTCTGAGCTTGTTCCTTCAGTTTTTGATTGGGATGACGCAGTCTCTGGCTGAGGAAGTCGGCTTTTTGATCAAGTGTTCGAATCTTTCTTACCATAGCCTCATTAAGAGAACTCGATGCTTTTNTATATTTAGCAATAATTTCATTTCTATTAGGACTCAGAATTTCTGCAGCTGCTGAGGGGGTAGCAGCTCGGAGGTCCGAAATGAAGTCAACGATAGTAAAGTCAACCTCATGACCCACAGCACTGACGATAGGCAGTTGGCTTTTGTAGACAGCCCTAGCGACCTCTTCCTCATTGAATGGCCAAAGATCCTCAAGTGATCCTCCGCCTCTGCTAATGACTAAAACATCGCAACGGTTATNNGAGTTTGCNATTTGGATGGCATTNACAATGNTTGGTGCGGCTTGCTCACCTTGGACTAGGGATGGATAAATGGTGATTGAAATTGATGGGAANCGTCTCTTGAAAACAGAAAGAATATCTTTGATTGCAGCACCTGTAGGGGACGTTATTATGCCAACCTGAGTTATTGATTTCGGTATAGGTGTTTTTGATTNCTGATCAAATAAACCCTCGTCCTTAAGTCGGTTTTTGAGTTGCTCAAATTGTCGCTGAAGGGCGCCAGCCCCAGCTTCTTCCATTTCTTCAATTATTAGCTGAAATTTTCCTTGTGCCGAGTANAGATCCACNTTACAACGNACAATCACTTGCATGCCATTNCCTGGCTCAAATTGCAAAGCATGTCTCCTGTTGCGAAACATTGCGCAGTTAACCTGAGCATTTTTGTCCTTGAGAGTCAGATAGCAATGCCCTGAAGTCGGCTGGCTGAGATTTGAAATCTCCCCCTCCACCCAAATCAGAGGTAGGTGGGTTTGAAGNATTTCCCTAACATTCTGATTAAGTTCNCCGACACTGAAAATTCTTTTACCTTCCGGTGTAATATCCATNGAAGAAGTATAGNGTTTTATACCCGTAAAAGTAATCTGTTTCGCGCGCTTGATCGTTTANTAAATNANGNGCCTGAAAATTATGAAATAACTGATAAATCAGCAGTTTATAAGNCGNTNTAGNCGGCCAAATAATTGTTTACTGCTGCGCTGTTGCTGGCCTATAATAAGNNGCTTACTTNTTAAAACAGTTAATCACTGTCCCGGTAGGCTCTCTCCATGTTNCGTGTTAACAATGAAGCATTAACATTTGATGATGTTCTCCTAGTACCCGGTTATTCCGAGGTGACTGCTAAAGATGTTTCTATAACTTCCAAATTGACTCGAGAGATCGGTATGCAAGTTCCTCTGCTTTCAGCGGCTATGGATACTGTTACTGAGTCTCGTTTGGCGATTGCTATTGCACAAGAGGGCGGCATAGGGATCGTTCACAAAAGTATGTCTATTGAGAGGCAGGCCCGAGAGGTGTGGACGGTTAAAAAATATGAAAGTGGCGTGGTTAAAGACCCATTTACTATTGAATCAAAAGCCACTCTNNGAGACNTGCANGNNTTNACATCTGCCAATAATATTTCCGGTGTTCCAATCTTGGAACAAGGCGACCTCGTTGGAATAGTGACGCGCAGAGATGTCCGTTTTGCTACTGACATGGATGCTCTGGTTACCTCGGTAATGACGCCCAGAGAGCGGTTAATCACTGTGAAAGAGGGCGCGAGCCCAGATGAGGTGCGTGCGCTATTTGCTCGCCATCGGATCGAAAAGGTACTGGTGGTAGACGACGCTTTCGAACTCAAGGGGCTCATTACGGTAACTGACATCGATAAAGCTGAGCAGTACCCGAACGCTTGCAAGGATGATCAAGGTCGCCTTAGGGTAGGCGCCTCTGTAGGAGTTGGAAAGGGTACAGATGAGCGTATTGAGGCACTAGTGCGAGCTAATGTTGATGTCTTGGTGGTGGATACTGCCCATGGCCACTCATTGAATGTACTCAATCGCGTTCGTTGGATTAAAACTAATTTTCCCGATATTCAAGTAATAGGCGGAAATATTGCCACGGCCGAGGGAGCGTTGGCCCTTGCCGACGCTGGTGCAGATGGAGTCAAAGTGGGTATAGGGCCAGGATCGATTTGCACAACACGCGTTGTTACAGGTATAGGCGTGCCTCAAATAAGTGCTATTTCAGAGACTGCTAAAGCGCTTAGTGGAACAGGGATACCAGTAATTTCAGATGGAGGCATACGTTTTTCTGGCGACATGGCCAAAGCTATTGCTGCGGGCGCGCATTCGGTAATGATGGGCTCGATTCTTGCTGGCACTGAAGAGGCGCCGGGTGAAATTGAGATCTATCAAGGGCGCTCATACAAATCATACAGGGGTATGGGCTCCATGGGAGCAATGGCTGAGATAGAAGGTTCAAGCGATAGATATTTTCAAGATAGCAGCGCTGGTGCGGAAAAATTGGTCCCTGAAGGTATTGAGGGCCGTGTTCCGTACAAAGGACCAGTTGGCAATATAATTCATCAGATGACTGGCGGTTTAAAGTCAGCCATGGGCTATACGGGATGTACTGATATCGATCAGATGCGAACAAAACCGAACTTTGTTAGAGTAACTGCTGCCGGTGTGAATGAGAGTCATGTCCATGACGTTCATATAACAAAAGAGGCGCCTAACTATCCCGTCAGTGGAAGTTAGTGGCTCTTGAATTAAGTGACTTGGGTCTCGATCAAAGGCCCATTTGATCCATGGGTTGAAACAATGACTGATATCCAACTCGACAAGATTCTTATTCTGGATTTTGGTTCGCAATACACTCAATTGATCGCTCGACGGATTCGTGAGGCAGGCGTCTTTTCAGAGATCCGTCCTTGGGATATTTCACTTGAAGAATTGGAGGCATTCGAACCTAGCGGTATAATTCTCTCAGGTGGTCCTGAATCTGTTACCGATACTGATGCTGGTCCAAAGGCACCGAATGGACTGTTCGATGTTAACGTTCCTGTACTAGGTATTTGCTATGGCATGCAGACCATGGCGGGACAGTTGGGCGGTGAAGTTCAGAGTGCTGAAATTCGTGAGTTCGGGTATGCCAAGGTTCGTATTGAGTGTCAGTCTCCTCTGTTTTGTGACATAAGAGATCATCAAGATGCCAATGGTGCCGTGTTTCTGGACGTTTGGATGAGCCATGGAGATCAAGTTTGTTCCTTACCTAGAGGATTTGAACTGCTGGCTTCAACTGATTCATGTCCAGTTGCGGGAATGCAAAATCTAGAAAGAAAGCTATACGGCATCCAATTTCATCCTGAGGTAACTCACACCTTGCAAGGGGCGAATATTCTCAGACATTTCGTGCTCGACATATGTAATTGCAAGCCCTTATGGACAGCTGCAGGGATTATCGACGATCAGATAGCACGCATAAAAAGGCAGGTAGGTAATAATAACGTCCTGTTGGGTTTATCGGGGGGTGTCGATTCATCGGTGGTAGCGGCTATGCTGCATCGAGCCATTGGAGATCAATTAACCTGCGTATTTGTTGATAATGGTTTGCTGCGCAAAAATGAGGGCGATATGGTAATGGAGACCTTCGCAAAGAACCTCGGGGTTAAAGTAATTCGGGTCGAAGCAAAGGAGAAGTTTCTTTGTAATCTAGTTGGCGTGTCTGACCCTGAAGAAAAGAGAAAGCTGATAGGCAATACCTTTGTTGAGGTTTTTGATGAAGAGTCTCAAAAGATAGCAAATGTAAAATTTCTTGCTCAAGGAACGATTTACCCTGATGTCATTGAATCGGCTGCATCAAAGACAGGAAAGGCGCATGTTATTAAATCTCATCATAATGTTGGAGGCCTTCCTGATGAGATGAATTTAGAATTGGTTGAACCACTTCGAGAGTTATTCAAAGATGAGGTTAGAAAGGTAGGGACTGAGCTAGGTTTGCCTCGCGAAATGGTCTATAGGCACCCTTTTCCGGGTCCCGGTTTGGGAGTTCGTATTCTAGGAGAAGTAAAACAAGACTACATCGACATTTTGCGAGAAGCCGATGCGATTTTTATAGAGGAGCTAGGTCACTTCGATTGGTATGAAAAGACTAGTCAAGCATTTGCTGTGTTCTTGCCTGTTAAATCAGTTGGCGTGGTTGGCGACGCTCGGAGATTTTCATGGGTCATAGCTCTGCGAGCAGTGGAAACACTTGATTTTATGACCGCCCGATGGGCGCATTTACCATACGAGCTGCTTGAACGCGTTTCCAACCGCATCATTAACGAGATACCTTTGGTTTCTAGGGTCACTTACGATATATCGGGCAAACCGCCAGCAACTATTGAGTGGGAGTAAAAAAAGCACTTTTAATTAGTAGTTTATACAAGACAGACCTTGTCATTTTTTAAGTCAAGTATGTATTTTTAATTCACAAAGAAAAGAATACGAAAATCTAGTTCAACAATTGA
>NZXB01000022.1 GCA_002701765.1 Porticoccaceae bacterium | reverse complement strand
CCGTCTTTCACTGTTCCTCCGGAGGAACATCGTTGCTTCAAGGTCTTGGCGAGTTTCTTTAATTGGTCTAGACCGATTATGAATCCTGAGAGTGTGGTCACGCCTTTGCCTCTCCGGCCCTTCTTATCATGCCGGATAATAATAGTGCCATCGCCCTCGGGTTTGTTTGAAAATTCTCGATGTCTGATTCGTCCTGTTTCCGTAGAGTAGACGAGCCGAGAGTTTTTCATTTTTCATTGTCCCGATTTAGTGTGGCTAACAGCTCGGCCACTTTCTGCTCGAGTTGGTCGATTTTTTCACGTGATCGCGCGAGAACCGCATTCTGTGCGTCGAATTCCTCTCGTGTTACTACCTCTAGTCTTTCAAAAGTTCTCATGAGGGCGGATCGCAAGTGATGCCGGAGCTCTTGTCCAAATTCTTTATCTAAAGGAGGTAATACATCACCGAGTTGGTCAATAAAATTCTTAAAAATCTTTTCATCCATAGTCATAGGCCGGTTTGAATTTCCTAAATTTTATCAAACTTTTCATTTCCGAGGTATGGACATTTGGTGATATTAAATGGAATTTTGCATCGCACCAGCTCAGTGCATATAGGCAATACCAACTTGTTACATCGATCTTTGACGGTGCAAAAATGATAAAAATTGAGAGTAATTCAGTCATGAACACCGTAGTCAAGCGATTCTCACCAATTGGCACGGATTATGCTAATTTCNCTATTGTCACGCTGGATCGCGTTCTTCTCAGTGGGGGCGCGAGGCACCGAAAAATGACGGAACAGAGAGCGAAGACATGTTCGCTTTCGACCTTAATAGCACACGGTTCGGCTGAGAGACGCAGGTCTTCTTTGATGAGCTACTGGGCGAGATGATGGCTCAGGTGTGAAAAGNAATCATAATCGTTNTGGGCAATCGTTTGAGCCCATTTGAATGAGGAGTTCGCATGAAATTACTTACGGCAATTATTAAACCTTTCAAGCTTGATGAAGTTAGAGAGGCTCTGGGAGATCTTGGGGTGGCTGGCGTCACGGTGACTGAAGTCAAGGGATTTGGGCGTCAGAAGGGGCATACTGAATTGTATCGAGGCGCAGAATACGTGGTCGACTTTCTGCCAAAGGTAAAGATTGAAATTGTCTTAACTGACGAATCAGTCGAGGGGGCCGTCGAAGCGATAATGAATGCGGCTAGAACCGGCAAAATAGGCGATGGAAAAATATTTGTTACGGAGCTAGGCGAGGCTATTCGTATACGCACTGGCGAAACAGGTTCTGATGCTATTTAGCATCTTTAAGGAAATCTTTTAAATTTATTTGTTTTGGAGAGGTAATGATGGAAAACGATATTATCGAGGTTAAGTACGCCTTAGACACCTTCTATTTTTTAATGTCGGGTGTGCTTGTAATGTGGATGGCAGCGGGATTTACGATGCTGGAATCGGGTTTAGTTAGGTCAAAGAATACTACTGAAATTCTAACCAAAAATGTGGCCTTGTATTCGATAGCATGTTGCATGTACATGGTAATGGGCTACACGATTATGTATGGAGGCACGACCAATCTCTATCTTCCTGATGGATGGTTTGGCAATACGATAGCTAACGCGACGCCCGATGAGGTGTTTGCGAGCGGAGGAGATACTTACTACGCAGGGGCATCGGATTTTTTCTTTCAGGTGGTGTTTGTCGCTACCGCAATGTCGATAGTCTCAGGCGCAGTGGCTGAACGAATGAAGCTTTGGGCTTTTTTGGCATTTGCAGTGGTCATGACTGGATTTATTTATCCCATGCAGGGCGTGTGGACTTGGGGAGGCGGATTCCTTGGAGAGACGGTTGGATTTTCAGACTTTGCCGGCTCAGGGATCGTTCACTTGTGCGGCGCCTCGGCAGCACTTGCGGGAGTACTCATTATGGGGCCTCGGTTAGGGAAATATAACGATGATGGGACCTCAAATGCTATGCCCGGAGCCAATATGCCCTTGGCTGCTCTAGGGACTCTAGTGCTTTGGATGGGCTGGTTCGGATTCAATGGCGGGTCTGAGCTAATGGTTTCGAACATTGAAGAGGCAAACGCTGTGGCCACAGTTTTTGTAAACACAAATGCGGCAGCAGCGGGAGGGCTGCTGGCAGCTCTTATAACTTCGCAGATAATGTTTGGAAAAGCGGATCTTACCATGGCCCTAAATGGAGCGTTAGCTGGTTTGGTCGCTATCACCGCAGATCCGCTTTCGCCCTCGGGCGGTCTAGCGACAGTCGTGGGCGCCATTGGAGGAATAATCGTTGTATTCTCCATTTTATATCTTGACAAGCTGAAAATTGATGACCCAGTTGGAGCAATTTCAGTGCATGGCGTGGTAGGACTTTGGGGCTTAATCGCGGTGTGTCTTGGCGGTGAAGTAGGCATTGGTGCTCAGCTGACTGGCGCGCTTGTGATATTTCTTTGGACATTTATCATGGCAGGAATTGTATTTTACATTATCGACATGATGATGGGCGTCAGAGTGTCGGAAGAAGATGAATTGAACGGTGTGGACTCGGCAGAATGCGGAATTGAAGCATATCCTGAGTTTACCTCATAACGAATTTCCCATCCCTTCAAACGGAGCTTTGCCGGGGTCTTGGACCCCGGCTTTTTTTTGGGACAAAGGAAATTTGATTTTGTCAGAATCTTTTCAGGTGCATTCTAATTTAAAAAGGGGTATCTTATCGGGAGATGAATAAATCTAAGAAGAAGACAAATCATGAAGTTAATTACTGCAATTATTAAGCCTTTTAAACTGGACGATGTTAGGGAAGCGCTTTCTGATATTGGTATTCAAGGGATAACCGTGACTGAAGTTAANGGATTTGGGCGACAGAAAGGTCACACAGAGCTCTATCGTGGTGCTGAGTACGTAGTCGATTTCTTGCCAAAAATCAAGCTTGAGATCGCGGCCGGATCGGACATGGTGGATTCTGTTGTGGAAGCCATAGCAAAATCCGCAGCCACTGGAAAGATCGGAGATGGGAAAGTTTTTATCTCATCTCTTGAAGAGGTAATACGTATTCGCACGGGTGAGACTGGAGCAGATGCTATTTAGATCATAACTTCGTCAGAAGCTCGTCATACATAAGATACTGATTGTTCTCCCAAACGATTAGCTCAATGGGTTTAGCCTTGGTTTTAATCAAATATATAAATATTGCATTGGTCCCACGAAGCGTCGCCTTTATGCTTTTGTTGCAGTTGGGCATTTCTGATTTTTTAATCGCGAGCGACTTGGAATCTCGGATAGCAAACGACTCAGACACACAGACAGTTATTAACAAATTAAAACANGCTAGACCTGAATTTAGTTATAGGTTGTTGGGACCCTCAGACATACCTGGCTATTTGAGAATAGCTATAGAGAACGGACCTATCCTCTATGTCGCAGTGGATGGCTCACATTTTTTTGATGGCGATGTTTATCAGGTGACNAGCGCAGGNTTNGTTGATGCGGAAAATATTAGGTTGAAATCTGAGAGAGAGGAGGCTTTCTCAANAATTGACAGAGAAGACCTCATTGTGTTTTCTCCTGCAACTGAGACATCGGCCATTATTAATGTGTTTACAGATATTGATTGCGGGTACTGCAGAAAACTTCATTTGGAAGTGGATGAACTAAATAGTTATGGGATTGAGGTGCGGTACCTAGCGTATCCTCGAGCAGGTCTCCAATCAAAATCCTATGAAAAAATTGCTACAGCATGGTGTGCTGAGGACCCTCAGGATGCGCTTACGCGTCTTAAACGAGGAGAAGAGCTGCCTGTTAGTATTTGTTCGGGAAATCCGGTTGCAAATCATTTTGCTATGGGTCGTGAATTAGGCGTTGATGGAACTCCGGCAGTTGTGCTGATGGATGGCACAATGCTGCCGGGTTATAGGACTGCTAAGGATTTTGCGATCCGGCTTGGATTGAAATAATCCGTGTACTAAATGTCTGCGTGTTTCAAAGAGCCGCTAGTGAATCTTGTACCAAGTGCTGCTGCTTGGATGCACTAGTCACATAATCAAGAGGGAAAAATGTGAGAGATGTTCGTCTAGGAATATGTGGTTTGGGAACTGTGGGGTCGGGCGTTTTTAATCTGATTAGACGAAATTCTGCCACCATAGCGGCCTCGGCAAACCGCAAAATNATAATTGAACACGTAGGGTCAAGACGAAATCATCCAGAATGCGACACTAGTGGGTTGCGGGTATCTAAGGATATCTTCGAGGTCGCAAAGGACCCTAGTGTAGATGTGGTTGCCGAACTAATAGGGGGAACCACTGTCGCGCTTGATCTCGTCATGACTTCAATCGAACANAGAAANCATATNGTNACAGCCAATAAGGCTCTTATAGCCGAACATGGCGAAAAAATCTTCGACGCCGCNCGGCGACACAAAGTCATGATTGGATATGAGGCTGCAGTNGCTGGAGGCATCCCAATTGTNAAGGCCCTGAGNGAGGGTTTATCTGGGAATCACGTCAACTGGCTGGCGGGTATCATTAATGGCACGAGCAACTATATCCTCTCGGAAATGGATAGCAAAGGTCGCGAGTTTTCAGATGTNCTCAAGGAGGCGCAAAAGAAAGGTTATGCTGAGGCAGATCCCACTTTCGATATCGAAGGGATCGATGCAGCTCATAAGCTTGCAATTCTGACATCACTTGCTTTCTCAGTTCCTTTGAATATTGAGGACATTTATGTGCAGGGNATCACNGATGTGGACCAGTGCGATTTGGCGTTTGCTCGTGAATTAGGTTATGCCATCAAACATTTAGGCATTGCACGTCAAACTCAAGATGGCATCGAACTTCGCGTGCATCCNACGCTGGTGCCTAAGACAAGCATNATGGCGGGCGTCAATGGCGTTTTGAACGCNGTCATGGTCAATTCTGATGCTGCAGGCAGNACNCTCTACTATGGGCGCGGCGCAGGTTCAGACCCAACGGCATCCTCTGTTGTAGCTGACATCATCGATATCAGTCGCGTTCTAGGAAATAAAGAAGATACGTGGATCCCCGCACTTGGTTGCCCGCTTGACATGCTAGCTATTCAAGATATCGTACCAGTCGACCAAATAGAGACATGTTTCTACTTGCGTTTCTTGATGCGAGACAAGCCGGGAGCGCTCTCAGAAGTTACAAAGATCCTTGGTGATGCCGGCATTAGTATCGAAGCAATTGTTCAGAAAGAGCCCCCCATTGGTATCGATTTTGTTAACGTTATCGTGGTTACTGACGTTGTGGTTGAACGAGACTTAAATAGAGCACTTGGCAAAATCGAGAAATTAGCCACAGTGCAAGGGCAAGCGGTTATTATTCGCTTAGAACGGCTGGATCAATAGACTGTCCTCAAGGGCAAGATGAGTGATGAAATATATAAGCACACGAGCGCAGTCAACCCCAAAAACTTTTGATGAGGTGGTATTGACGGGTCTGGCGCCAGATGGTGGTTTATATGTCCCCCANGAAATTCCGCATTTTAGCTTGAGGGAAATTTCCTCTTGGCACTCNTATCCTTATCAAGAGNTGGCGCAGCAAATCATCACTCCCTTTGTTGGCGACAGCATCCCATCTGGCGATCTTGCGCTGCTGATAAATGATGCATATTCACGGTTTAGAAATGAGTCGGTTGCGCCATTAGTGCAAACAGGCCCAAATGAATGGGTCTTGGAGTTATGGCATGGACCCACCTTGGCATTCAAAGACTTTGCTCTCCAGTTCCTTGGGAATTTACTGGACTATATACTAGAAAAGCGCAAGCAGAAGGTTGTTATACTGGGAGCCACCTCAGGAGACACCGGATCCGCAGCAATCGAGGGCTGTCGGAGCTGCTCTAATGTTGATATGTTTATACTGCATCCGCACCAGCGCATTTCAGAGGTTCAGCGGCGCCAGATGACCACAGTCAATGCGATAAATGTTAATAATATTGCGTTACTCGGTAGTTTTGATGATTGTCAAAATTTGGTCAAAGCTTGTTTCTCGGATCAGTCGTTTCTTCCTCAGAACCGTCAACTTGTGGCGGTTAATTCGATTAATTGGGCTCGGATCGTTGCTCAGGTAGTATATTATTTTTGGGCAGCATTGCGTTTAGGGGGTGGCACCAAGCAGATCTCGTTTTCTGTTCCGACAGGTAATTTTGGTGATATCTATGCGGGTTATATCGCACACAAAATGGGATTACCTATAAACCAGTTGATTATAGCCACCAACTCAAATGATATTTTGCACCGCTGTGTTAGTGCTAATGATCACAGCTTGAAACCGCTAAAACAAACTTTAGCACCCAGCATGGATATTATGATATCCAGTAACTTCGAACGGTTATTGTTTGATTTATATGATCAGGATGGGATGGCCATANCCCGCATGATGTCCGATGCTAAGAATGGAAAGATGTCTCTTAATAACTCGGTAATGGTTGAATTACGCAAACTTTTTTCCAGTTACAGATGCGACGATAACACCTTGTTGAGTGTTATCCATTCAGTNTATCAGGAAAGCGGCTACCTCATAGATCCTCACACGGCCATTGGTCTAGATGCGGCCCGAAAATGCCGTGNATGTGTCGATACTCCAATGGTAGCCTTGGCCACAGCTCATCCTGCAAAATTTCCTGAGGCGATAACAAGGGCTGGTTTCGACGCTGACCCGAAATTGCCCGAGCACATGTCTGATCTTTTCGAGCTAAAAGAGCGATATACCGTCTTAGGAAATGACCGCGCTGACATAGAAAATTTTATTGCTGAGGCTATCAAACGCTAAAGGANAGTCATGAGCTTAGGTAACTAGATCTTTGNGTTANATTATTCNATTGACTTGTATTAAGNACTTGCCAANTTCTATCCATATCTTTTGGCTTATAAATAATNAGAGCTAACCTAAGCATAGANCTTTNGGCGGATCTGATACATAATGATGCCACTCTTGGATGAAAAGCCCTCTATGCTTGATTATCGGTGTTGTAATGAAGANTTTGATTTATTCAATTAAACCTTTTANTGNCCTGATTTATGGAGTCAAAAGNATANGTTGTCGCCTCCNCGATCCGGAGTGTCCANTGCATCGCTGATTNTTCCAGCGCATAGAAATGTATCGCGAAAATTGNAAAGAAGGTACTCTNATCAAGCACCTTNTGGTCGACTTTTGAAAGGCAAAAATTGTACATGACACAAAGAATCGCATGATTTTAAATTGGGTAATCANCCCCTTTTTTTAGAACATGGTTATTGATTTCCTCTGAGAGAGCTTTGATATTATGCTAAAAATATTATGTCCATCCTTTCCTAATTTGTAATTTAAAGTTATGGCCCGTATTGTCACTCGAAACTTAGACTGGGATAACAGTCGATTGCCACNAGANATGCNCACNGTATTGCGGCGAATATTTGCTGCANGAGGNGTGGCTAGCATTGCAACGCTCGATCTCGGTTTAGCCAACCTGCCTCTACCCGATACCCTGTTAGATATCGATAAGGCGATAAGCCGATTGATCGATGCGCTAGTTTCGAATGAGAAAATAATTATTATCGGAGACTTTGATGCAGANGGAGCGACCGGAACGGCTCTGATGCTTTTGGGTTTGCGGGCAATGGGGTTTTGTTACGTTGATTACATGGTTCCAAACCGATTTGAGTTTGGATATGGACTCACTCCCGAGATTGTTAGCCTTGCATCCAAGAAAAATCCTGATCTATTGGTCACTGTCGACAATGGGATCTCTAGTATTGAGGGCGTATGCTTTGCCAATGAACGATCTATCGATGTGATAATTACAGATCACCATCTTCCAGGCACAGAGCTGCCAGATGCCTATGCTATCGTCAATCCCAATCAGGATGGTTGTAAATTCCCATCAAAAAACCTTGCTGGGGTTGGAGTGTGTTTTTTTGTNTTAATTGCTTTACGCGCGAGTTTGCGNAAGCGAAATTGGTTCNTAAAAAAGGGNTTGGTTGAACCTAATTTGGCAACTTGGTTAGATCTTGTGGCTATGGGGACAATAGCCGACCTTGTTCCGCTAGACCATGTAAACCGGATCCTCGTGCAGCAAGGTTTGGTCCGCCTAAGAGCTCAAAAATGCCGGGAAGGAATTTCCGCACTTCTTCGTATATCTGGGAAACAATTCAAGAATTTAGTAGCAGCTGATTTGGGTTTTGCGCTAGGCCCGCGAATCAATGCAGCCGGTCGTTTGGACGATATTTCTCTTGGTATTCAGTGTTTGATTACCGATGATAGACAAGAAGCATTGGACCTAGCAAATGAATTGGACCAACTTAATCAGAATAGAAAAAAGATCGAGCAAGACATGCATGAAGAAGCCAATACGCTCTTAGAGAAACTTGATCCCAGCAGAATTGCAAATTCTGGGGGCGCTATTTGTTTGTTTCACGCTGATTGGCACGAGGGTGTTGTTGGATTATTGGCTTCAAGGGTCAAGGATAAATATCAGCGNCCAGTTATCGCGTTTGCTCGGGAACGATCTGATAAAGATCTTANGCNGAAAAAATCACAATTGAAGGGNTCCTGNCGCTCAGTGCCGGCTTTGCACATCCGAGATGCTCTTGAGGCAGTTTCGAANCGTNGTCCCCAATTNGTCAATAAATTTGGTGGACATGCAATGGCAGCGGGACTAACTCTTGANGAGGCNAATNTGGAATCTTTNACGCAGGAATTTCAATNTCATGTTTCGCAGCAACTTTCGTTTGAAGATTGTGAAGTGGTCTTCGAGACTGACGGCCAACTTGGGGTCGACGAGTTAACACAGCTAACCGCTGAGCTTCTCAGAGATTATGGGCCTTGGGGACAAAATTTCCCTGAGCCGAGTTTCTCAGGAGAGTTTATCTTGGAACAGCAGAGAGTGGTTGGAAAAAATCATCTCAAACTGGATCTTATCCATCCTGATGGAACCCAGCATCTCAATGGCATATATTTCAATATGGACAANGAAAAATGGCCTAATTACGACGCTNAAAGGGTTAATTGTGTCTACCGTTTGACTCTAAATGAGTTCAGAGGGATACAAAAACTGCAGCTTGTGATCGAGTATCTGGAAACTGTTTAAAGGCCTGGCTCTAACTTCAAAATAGGTGTTAAAAAAGACTTTACTCTCGATTTGATAATTTTTTGTGCTTCAAGACTCGGGTGTAAGCCGTCAGCCTGAATCATCGATTTGCTTGTAGCTAAGTCTTCGAATTGGAAAGGCATTAGTGGTATTTTGAATTGCAATGCCAATGAAGGGTAGATCGCTGCAAAATTTCCGCTATAGCGCCGTCCATAATTCGCGGGTATTTCCATACCGAATAGCAGTGGTTCAATGTTTTTGTCTTGACACATCAAGATCATCTTCTCAATATTTGTTTTCAGCAGTTTTAATGGGTGACCTCGAAGCCCATCATTGGCCCCGAGCTCGATTAGCACATAATTCGGGTTAAATTCCTCCAGTAGTCTTGGGAGCCTGGCTAATCCATTACCACTAGTATCGCCACTAATGCTGGCATTAACTATCTTATATTGAGGTTCCAAGTCAGCCGAAAGAAGTTGCACCCAGCCATTCTCCTCCGAGATGCCATAAGATGCGCTCAAACTATCGCCTAGCACAAGCAAGGTTGATCCGTTGGCGGCAATGCTCAGTAGAAGAAACAAATAAAAAAATCTAGGCATACTATAATACCGGACTTTGGACCTAATCATACAAGGTTACCAAATCCAACCAACTTAATCAGCATGACAACGGTGGAATGCANTCATGATTGACGTAAGCAATGTTAGCAAGAAAGTATTGGTTTCAAATGTTGAGCTCACGATTCTAGACAGTTTGAGTCTAAAAGTCGAAACCGGAGAAAGTCTTGCCGTTATCGGTCCATCAGGTTCGGGTAAATCGACACTTCTTGGCATTATGGCGGGCCTAGATGAGCCAAGTACGGGTGCAGTAAGTATTGCTGGTATTAACATTACTGATATGAGTGAGGAAGGTCGTGCAGGTGTGAGGACCGAGCATGTTGGTTTTGTCTTTCAGTCATTCCATTTGCTTCAAAGCCTGACTGCCCTCGAAAACGTTTCGCTGCCTTTGGAGCTTAAGAATAGCTCTGAGCCCCAGAACACGGCGACCCAGTACCTCGAACGGGTTGGGTTGGAACACAGNATGCACCACTANCCNCGACAATTGTCTGGAGGGGAGCAGCAGCGAGTAGCTCTGGCGCGAGCTTTTGCATGCAGACCAAATATTTTGTTCGCTGATGAGCCAACTGGAAATCTTGATATTGTTACTGGCGAAGCGATTAACAACCTCCTTTTTGAGCTCAATCGTGAGGAGGGGACCACTCTTGTCATTGTGACTCATGAGCAGAGTTTGGCTGCGCTCTGTAGTCGTCAACTACATTTGAAAAGTGGACAAAACTTTATCCCAGTAGAGGAGATGAAAGTTAAGTGCTAGTGCCTCGAACTTTCTGGAGAACTTGGCGTGGGGGGCAACTGAAACTGGTTCTCGGATCTCTTGCTCTGGCGGTAGCTGTTGTNACCTCAGTTGCACTTCTAGCTGATCGCGTAGAGAAAGCGCTCACAAACGAGTCTAGCGCGTTTTTGGCGGCTGATCTGGTATTAGAGAGCAATTCTCTGATTGAACCGCGTCTTTCAGCCAAAGCGAGAGAACTGGGATTGCAAACCTCGACAATCATGACTTTCGTGTCAATGGTTTACTCAGATGAAGAGATGCATTTAGCGTCTGTGAGGGCGGTCGATAGTCGTTACCCACTGAGAGGTGAGCTAAGTTATTCCCTGTTGCCCTTCAGTTCTGATCCAAATGAAGTGAAAGTAGCGAAATCTGGACCTTCATCTGGCGAGACTTGGGTTGATGCACGTATTTTACCTCTGCTAAAAATTGAGCTGGGGGATTATCTTGAATTTGGCGACATCAAATTAAAAGTCAGTCGCGTTTTGATTGAAGAACCAGATTCTCGAGGCTCATACTCATTCTATGGCGCGCGGATCTTAATTAATATCGATGATGTTGTTCCCGCTGGCGTGATTTTGGCAGGTAGCCGTGTAAAGCATAGACTTTTGGTTGCCCTATCTAGTGATGTAGACCCCATTATGCTATCAAATTATCGAGATTGGTTATCCGGGTCTTTGACAATCCATCAGCGCGTTATCGATCCACAAATGGCAGAGGAGAGAATAGCGGATTCAATTGATAAAGGACGTCGATTCTTATTGCTTTCTGGCAGTGTAGGATTGGTTCTGTCTGCTATAGCATTGGCGCTCGCGAGTCACCAGTTCGCGGTCGATGAAGTAATGCAGGTGGGTCTGTACAAGAGCTGGGGACTTTCAAGAGGTAGGATTCGAAGATTTTATCTGGGTTACGGCTTATTAATTGCTTTCGTCGGAGCAGCCTTAGGCATTTGCATTGGCGCAGTTGTACAAGAAGTTTTGGTTTTTTTGATCAGTGACTGGTTGCCTATTACTCTTTCCAGAGCTGGCCCAAGGCCGTTGCTTGTTGGCTTAGGCACCGGGTTACTATGCGTCATTGGCTTCATGTTGCCGGCTATCTGGCATTTGCCTAATTTACCGCCCATGACAGTTCTTAGGAAGGATTTGCCCGTCCAGTCAGTCGGGAGGATATATCGTAGTTTGATAGGGGCGTTGACTATCGCGCTTCTATTGGTCTGGTATAGCAATAACCTGTTTATCGCCATATCAATTTTAAGTGGTCTATTAATTGTGGCGATTACCGCAGCTGGTTTTGGGCTCATATTTTTTCGTTTGGGAAAATGGTTATCTCAGTTTTTGGGGGGAGCTTGGAGACTTGCCCTCGCAAATTTATGGCGTCGGCGCGACCAAAACCTAATACAACTCTTTGGTTTTGCGAGTGCGATTGCGTTGCTTTTGACTATGGCAGTAGTTAGAACCTCGCTTATAGATGACTGGAAATTACAACTAGATGATGATACGCCGAATCATTTTTTGATTAATGTTGCGCCTTATGAGCTTGCTGGAGTAGAGGCCGTGATTAAAAAGTACTCTCTTGACACTGTAGGCTGGTATTCAATGGTTCGAGGCCGACTGCGTCAATTTAACGGAGAGGAGATCGCTCCTGAAAGGCGAGAGACTCATGAGACATTGCGGAGAGAACTCAACCTTAGTTGGGCACAAAAATTACCAGCTGGCAACTCGATAGTGACAGGACGTTGGTGGGAAGCTTCGTCAGTGATTTTTGAAAGCGGCGCCGTACCGGTCTCCGTAGAGACTGATTTGGCAGGTGAACTGGGTTTGAACTTGGGCGATCGTATCACATTTAGCATCGGAGGTTTGAGCTTTGAGGCAAAGATTGCTAGCACGAGGAGTCTCAGCTGGGACAATATGACTCCGAATTTTTATTTCTTATTTCCAGAAGGCGTTCTTGAAAATTTTCCTCGNACCCATATGACCAGCCTGCTNATTCCTCCAGAAAAAAAACTAGTTCTTAACGACCTNTTAAGAAATTATCCGACGGTTCAAGTGATTGAGTTAGATAGGATTATAGAGCGTATCCGGAAAATAGTGGTGCAAATCACTCGAGGTATCGAGGTGATGACAGCCATAATTCTGGCCTGTGGGGTACTTGTAATGTTCTCTGCGGTGACTTTATCAATGTCTGAACGTCTCCATGAAAGTGCGATACTTAGGACAATGGGAAGTTCTAGTAGACTGATACTTTCCGTTCAATTGATCGAATTTACCNGCTTAGGTGTTACTGCCGGTTTGTTGGCCNCGCTGGGTGCTGAAATGGCGATTGGNATGATTCAACAGCTTCTTTTTGANTCGNTGTGGGTNTTCCACGCATGGATTTGGNTTGCNGGTCCATTAGCNGGTGGTTTGGTGATCGGAGTGCTGGGTACTTCATTTAGCAGGAAATCTACTGTTCGTGCTCCGCTAGAGTTGCTACGTGAGCTTTAGGGTTTTGTCGTAACTTTAGTTTGCAGCAGGGAGCTGCAAGTGGAAGGTCGTTCCTTCCCTCTCGTTTGATGTAACGGCAATATTGCCTTGATGCTGATCTACGACAATGAAATGTGTGAAAGACAGCCGACTGTCTGATGGATAATGATGTCGGTTCGGACCTTGATTGGCGAAAGGCTCGAAAATATATTGCTGCTCTTTTTCGTTTATTGCAACTCCATTGTGATAGATGCGTACGGTAATGCCATGTCCTTCATTTATTGTTGATATATTTATTCTTGGAGTATGGTCCGCGTCGTCAATAGCACCCAATGCGTAGCATGCATGCCTTAATAGGCTGAGAAAAACTTGTTGTATCTCGGTTGTTTGACATAGGATTTCAGGTAGATTATCTGCATGTTGTTGAGTCACAGATATATCTTTGAAACGCAACCCAGATGGATTAGAAAGTAGAGTATTTGCTAACTCGAGGCTATTTTCAATCGTTTCAATGATGTTGGTTGCCTTTTTCTCCTCGCCTCCGCCGGTCGAGAAGGCGATTAAATTCTCTACTATGGAAGTTGCCTGTTGCCCGCTAATGAGAGCATTTTCTAGAAGCTCGTTGAGCTCGATGGGGTCAGGTGACTGTTCAGCCAAAGCTTGACGAACAACCTGAAGATCTTTCAAACTGGCGCTCAAAGGGAGATTAATATCATGAGCCATCACAGCTGCCATCTCGCCCATCGAGGACATTTTGTCTCTCTGAATTAGTAGGTTATTGTTGTTAACCTGTTCGGTTACATTGTCAATTAGGATTACTACGCCTGTCTCCAACTGGTTGTGCAAGGGATAAACGAGAATGTTAAAATGATACTGTTCCCTCTGACTATATTTTAGTGATACTGCTTTTCGGTCATTCCTTGAACGATCCACGTTTTGTTGCGTTAGAGGTATTTCTTGATAGCATTCCCAGAGATTATTCCCGAGGGCGTGCTTCGCATCGATGCCGCTAATATTTTCGGCCTGCCGGTTCCATTGAGTGATCCTATTTTGGTCGTCAAGGCCAATGAGCATCAATGGCATCGATCGCAGTATATCTGTGATATATGCTTCTGAGCCTCTGAGCTGATTTGTAGTATTAAGATGTTCTTTGATTTCCTCTGCGAGCGCGATGTTGGTGCTTTGTAGTAACTTGTTTGCTTCATTTAAGTTAGATGTGCGTTCCTCCACTCGATTTTCCAGTTGCTCCCGAATCTTTTCCAATTCTGAGTTATAGCGATTCACTTGGCGCCGGCTCAGGAACAGTTTTATTGCGGTGAATGAGAGAGCGAGAATTAAAATGCTACTGGAGGTATTCGCGACGTATTGCCAGTTTGTTTCCCCCCCGGGGAGCTGATTTTCACGCCAAAGCCAAAAGATATCAGCCGTGGCAGCCTGACAGAGAAAACTCGAAATTATCACACATGCTCTAAGCAATAGTTTCATTGATGAACTTCCAAGATTTGTGAGTCTCTTTTACATTATAACCTTCCAAAACATTTTGTCAGTGATTGCTTGACTCAAACTTGATCTAAGTGCGAGCACATATTCTTCAGTTTAGAGAATATTTTTTTCTGACTTGACATGGCAAGGTTAGGAGGAACAACTAACTGAGATAGCAGATGCCCACTTTGGTGGGTTAGAAGCAAACCGTCTCATTTCTGGATGTTCATCATAAGGAGCTTGAAGGGTGGTTAATAGGTTGTTAACCAAACTGTAATCCTTTTGTTCGGCCGCATCGATGGCCTCCTGCGCTATGTAATTGCGCAGGACATACTTTGGGTTAACAGCCAGCATTTTCGAACGACGTTCTTCCCTAGGCAAGTCACATTGATGGAGTCGACCATCATAGTCAGTGCACCAGGAATCAAAACCGGCTCTATTTTTAAACAAGTTCGCCAAGAAAGCATTTTCTTCGCGGGATCGGTATTCGCAAAGTGACCGGAAAAAGTTTGTGTAGTCTATTTGTTCTGTTTCGAGTATTAATAGAAGCCGATCAATCAATTGGGAATCAGCTTCACCAACATCTGTTATCCCTAGCTTTGCCCCCATCAACTCATAATATTTCTTTCGAAACGTAGTTTCATAGGTTTTTAAGATGGTCGTCAGTTCTTGAACGGAGATCAACGATACTAGGGTATTAGCCAGAGCATTCAGATTCCACAGACCTATGGATGGTTGGTTTTCAAAGGCGTATCGTCCATGACTATCTGAGCTATTACAAATGAACTTGGGGTCATAGGTATCAATGAAACCGAAGGGCCCGTAATCAATCGTTTCGCCAAGTATGGACATGTTGTCGGTGTTCATTACACCATGTGCAAAACCGACTGACTGCCATTTGGCAATAGTTTTGGCAGTTTGCTGTACCGCATTTTCGAATAGCCTGCGATACCCGTCTGGGCCGATATTCGAATTAGGGAAATGTCTTTGGATAATGTAGTCCGCTAGTTTTTTCACGCCATCTTTCTCACCACGGTAGTGAAAATGTTCAAAAGAACCGAAGCGAATATGACTCCGGGCGACACGGCAAACAATTGCAGCTCGTTCAACACCTTCTCGATATACGGGAGTCGAACTGTCAATTAAGCAAAGGGCACGAGTTGTTTCAATGCCTAGGCCGTTCATCGCCTCTGAACAGAGGTACTCTCGGATGCTAGATCTAAGAACCGCGCGCCCATCAGCAAAACGAGAGTAGGGGGTCATACCAGAGCCTTTAAGCTGGATATCCCAAAGTTCCCCAGAGACATCTATCTCACCGAGGGTCATGGCTCGCCCATCGCCAAGCTGGCCGGCCCAAACACCAAATTGATGACCAGAATAGACCAGAGCTATCGGTTTAAGCGAGCTGGGGACGAAGTTACCGCTAAACATTTCCAAGGTATCTGGATCGTCTAGGTAGTTATGATCGATTCCAAGAGTTT
>NZXB01000021.1 GCA_002701765.1 Porticoccaceae bacterium | reverse complement strand
ATAGCAGGACACTCTGATTTCGGATTTGAAAACGTTGAGCCAGCTTTCGGAAGCTCATCTTCATTCATTGAGTTAGAGCCTGATATGTCAGGTACTAGTACGCTTTATGTTTCGCAAAATGCAACTGGTGAGTGGATTGAGACCACAGATGGCGGTGATTTCGAAGAAAATAACGTTCCACAGTGGACGCCTATCTTCCTAGATCGCGGCGAGTTGACCTTCAGCACGGCCGGGACAATCGTTTCGCCAAATTCAATGATAACTTTGAAAAGTGCTGACGTTACAGGTGGTAACATTGACCTCGATTATCAACGCAGCACACAGTTCAATAGCCCCTTTTCTGTACTTAGCCAAACTCAGAATGGGCGGCCTGAGGGTGACCTGGTCGGAGTTAGTATTGGCGACAACGGGTTGGTTGAGGCCAGTTACTCTAACGGGTCACAGAAATCGCTCGGTAAGATATTGATTGCAAATTTCGCCACGCCAAAAGGATTGCGCCAGATTGGTGACACCACCTTCTCGCAGTCTTCCAAGTCCGGTGAGGCAGTGCTTAATGAGCCGGGTGCAGCGGGCTATGGAACAATCCGAGCGGGCGCTCGTGAGAGATCTAACGTAGACCTTACATCCGAGCTTGTGGATTTGATTACTGCTCAGCGAAATTTCCAGGCAAACGCTAAGGCGATTGAGACAAGTTCATCGCTGACCCAGACAATTATTAATATCCGAGGCTAGTTTTGAATGATTGATGTCTCCGAGAGCAGAGGGCTATAAGAAATGGATAAATTAGCTTTTGTAGCCCTTGCTTCAGTCAAGGAGCAGGCCAAGGTTAGGGCATCCATAACCAATTCGATGGCTAATTCCAGCACTATTGGGTTCAAAGAATCTTTCGAGGCAGCAACCTCAGCGGTAAAGATTGATGGACCGGGGTTCTCTAGGTTCCAGCCAGGATTAATTGTGGATGATGTGATCAAGCTGAAGCCTGGCGCTATCATAGAGACCGGCCGAGGTCTTGATGTGGCCATGAACGACTCTACTGTCCTAGGAATCCAGGCAGCTGACGGCACGGTTGGTTTCACGCGTCGCGGAGATCTGACAATTGCGGGCAATGGGTTAATTAAAAATATGGCTGGAGAGACTGTGCTTGGCGAGGGTGGCACTATGACTGCCCCAGAGGGGTTGCTGCTTTCGGTGGCGCCTGACGGGACGGTTCTGGCTTCTTCTCCTACAAACCCGAACGATCCTCCTCAAGAGGTAGGTAAGTTATTGTTGCGAGACGCGAGTGAAACGCCCCTTGTTCGTCGAGATGATGGCTTATTCACTCCAGCAGATCCGGAACTGAGGGATAAAGACTTTGACAGTGGGCCACTCCCTGTTTCTGTTCGAGGGGGCGCACTTGAAGGCAGTAATGTCGATGTGGTCGACGTCATGGTTAAGATGATTGACTTTACCCGATCGTTTGAGATGCAAATCAAGATGATCAAAGAGATTCAGAGTATAGATCAGTCTGGCGCATCTATGATGAAGACATCCTAGCGAGACACAAAACGCTATTTATCAAACGATGGCTTAAATAGCTCATCCCCTAATTATCTAATACCTTATTGAGATGGACGGTTACGGCAGTGCGCTGTAGCGGGGTATTTTTTCAGGTCACCTTAATTTGAACTAAGCAATAGGGCATGTCAGTTTTTCTGTTTTAGAAGTGGGTCACAGGAGTCATGTACTGCATTAACTGACGCAATACTGACATTGTGGCAATGGAGAGCGGCATTATCTTGCCAATAAAGCGGCAGCGATATTTTCTTTGATTTCAAGGCTTATGTAACTAACTGAAAAACCGGCATAAAAATGATCAAAGTGGCTCAATTGCGCCATTTGGCATTGCTTTTGCATAACAGAGGGTTGAGAGAGCTATATTTGCTCTATTAACGTCAAGGATCGACACAAGTAAAGAGAACTTTAGCGGCGAAAATTTCACGATCATAGGGATCGATAATCAAAGCCGCATGATAGGAGAACTTAAGTGGACGCTTCACTGTGGATAGCAAAGACCGGGCTGCAAGCGCAGCAGACCCGAATGTCAGTCATTTCAAATAACCTAGCTAACGTCAACACAACAGGTTTTAAGAAAGATAGAGCCGTATTTGAGGACCTACTTTACCAAAATGTCGCCCCCGCTGGCGGACAGGCCGATGCCCAGTCGGAGACTCCCACGGGCCTAATGCTCGGGACTGGAACACGTATTGTAGCCACAGAGAAATTGCATGTTCAGGGCAATATAATCAAGACTGAAAATGCATTAGACGTCTCTGTGAGTGGCCCTGGTTTCTTTGCCATACAGCAAGCTGATGGAACACTTGCGTATACTCGAGATGGCTCCTTCAAGGTTTCCTCGCAGGGCCAGNTGGTAACAGCTGGTGGTGAGCTCCTAACGCCCGCAATCGTAATCCCCCAGAANGCTGCAGGTATCACCGTGGGTCGGGACGGAATCGTGACCGTTGAGTTGGCCAACGGCGGNGGTGCAACGCAGGTGGGACAGATTCAGGTAACCAGATTTATTAACAACTCCGGNCTNTCTCCTATGGGACGAAATTTATATAAGGAGTCCGTAGCCAGTGGGGCCCCTATTGTCGGTCTGCCCGGAGCCGATGGCGCTGGAATGTTGATGCAGGGATCTCTTGAGGCATCAAATGTTAACGTGGTTGAGGAGATGGTNAACATGATTGAGACNCAGNGAGCCTATGAAGTGAATTCTAAGGCGATCTCGGCAGCAGACGGCATGCTACGTTTCTTGAATAATAACCTGTAAGGCTAAAGTTATGCGCTTAACATATCTTATATTCGTTTCTTGGGCTGGGATCATTCTTACTGGTTGTGCAACAAATAAGGAGCCACGACTGATGCCTACGGCTGAATTCGCTCCGATTATGCCTATTCCCGAACAGAAAAGTGAGCAAGTGACTGGTGGAATTTATAGCAGTGGCCGAGGACTNTTNGGCAATCTACGCGCTTATGAGCCATCAAAGAAGAAGGTCGGCGACTTAATTACGGTTCTTTTAGACGAGTCGACACAAGCCTCACGAACAAGCGGNCTAAAGACAACCCGGGAAAGTGAGAACGACGTGATGAATGCCAATATTTTAAACACCGCGGCCCAGCGTCTTGGCGTAGGTACAGGCATTACGCAGGGTATGGAGGTTGACGGAGGAGCCATAACGAGCGATGGCTCTGGCGTGGCAAATCAGAAGGCCCGCATAACAGGATCAATTTCGGCAATGGTCGTAGAGGTTTTCGCTAATGGTAACCTGATGATAATCGGCGAAAAACAGCTTGCTCTGACGGAAGGCAGTGAGTTCATCCGCGTGAAAGGAATTATCAGGCCTGCTGACATACAGCCAGATAACACTGTTTTGTCTCAGCGAATTGCGAATGCCCAGATATCCTACCGCGGCACTGGAGAGTTAACAGATGCTTCCAGAACTGCCTGGGGCACCAATTTACTTTATAAATTCTGGCCTTTCTAAGCTAACCGGAGTGATTTGAATGCGTATTTTTAGATTTTTGCTTTGCCTGTCGATAGCCTTTCATTCAGCGGCTTACGCTGATCGGATTAAGGATCTCACTGATGTGGCTGGCGTTCGGGCGAACCAGTTGCTTGGTTTTGGTTTGGTTGTAGGTTTGGCTGGATCTGGCGATGGCAAGGACCTGCTCATTTCGGCACAGGCTCTCAGGACTACTTTGTCAGGGCTGGGCATCAGTGTTGATGGTCCAATCAGTGATTTTGATCTAGGTTCACAGCTCTCCTCATTAGCCGCGGCAAACGCTAACAAAGAATTGAAGATAGAGAATGTAGCAGCNGTGATGGTAACCTCTGAGCTGCCACCCTTTGCCAAACCCGGGCAGCGAATAGATGTCAACGTGTCGGCTATTGGGATAGCTGAATCACTTCGTGGTGGAACGCTAATTATGACAGAGATGCGCGGTGTTGACGGCGAGGTTTACGCGCTTGCGCAAGGGCCTCTCACCATTACCGGACTTCTGGCTGATGCCGCGGGGTCGAGTGTTCAGGTGGGCGTGCCGACGTCCGGTCGGATCCCAAATGGCGCATTGGTTGAGAGAATGGTGCCAAATCCCTTTGAAAAATCAGACCATGTGGTGCTTAACATCCGTGAGGCAGATTTTTCCACGGTCAATGCGATAGCGGCTGCGGTAAATGAGAACTTTGGCGCTGGTGTTGCAAGTGCTATTGATGGTGTATCCATCGCTATAAAAGCGCCTTATGACCCTGGCCAGCGTGTCGGATTCATGAGCATGATAGAAAATCTTGACGTGACGCCCGGCGAACCTGCAGCGAGGGTAGTGATAAATTCGCGCACTGGCACTGCGGTAATTAATAGGAGCGTGCGCGTTAGCGCGGTTGCATTAACGCATGGCACGATATCCGTTAGCATTTCGGCGACAAATGAAGTTAGCCAACCCAATGCTCTTGGCGGAGGAAATACGGCTGGCGCTCAGAATGCAAAGATCAGGTATTCCAGAGGCACGAATAAGATGGTTATGTTCCAGCCTGGTGTTGAGCTTCGGGAGATCGTCGATGCTATCAACCAGACAGGGGCATCACCCTCCTCAGTAATCGCAATCCTTGAAGCCTTGAAGAGTTCGGGCAGCATGCGCGCAGAACTGGTTGTTATCTAATGAAAGAGTTCAAGTTGGCGTCAAGTAATTATCATGACTTCTCAGGATTGGGAGAACTCAGGGCGCGTGCTCAAAGAGATGACCCAAAGGCAGCGCAAGAGGTTGGGCAGAAGTTTGAAGCTTTGTTTATACAGATGATTCTCAAGTCCGCTCGTGAGGCGACCGAAACTATGAAAAGTGGCCTGATGGGCTCCTCAGCTCAGGACACTTTCGAGGAGATGTACCACAAGGAACTGTCGCAAGAGATTGCCAAGCGAGGAGTCTTTGGCGTTGCTGACTGGATCACAGAAAATATTGAGAAGCAAGGTAATAGCGCCCGCGCCATAGGAACCTATGAGCAGTCCGCCGCTATGCCTTTGGAAGGCTCGAGGGAGCAAAAATTCATTCCATTGGAGTCAGAACCGAAACCAATGAAAATCGAAATAGATAGTGCGAGAACGAAGTAATGCTGTTGACCACAATCTCAAAGCGGATATTTAGGGTGTTGTCATGAGCGACATGTTCTCAATTGGTGCTAATGCGATACAAATCTATCGACACTCGCTGTCGACCGTCAGTAATAACATAGCGAACCTGAACACCGAAGGTTACTCGCGACAGGTCACCGATGTCTCTGAAGCATCACCCATTCAAAGGGGCAATGTGTTCCTTGGAACGGGCGCTAACATTGAGGGCGTCGTTCGTGCTTATGACGAGTACACCGAGAGCAGCTTGAGAAACAGCAGTAGTGATCTTGCTACACAAGATCCTCAGGTCAAGTATGCGGAGCGTATTATTGACTTGATGGGCTCTGAGAACGCAGGACTATCGAGTGCATTGGACCAGTTTTTCGCGAGTGCAGCTGAGCTTAGTACTGATCCAGCATCGCTAACACAAAGAGGTAACTTCCTTCGCGACTCGGATGTCTTGGCGGCCAGATTTCAGGAAGTTGCATCTGGCATGGCGAATATAGAGAGAGACACTCGAGAGGACATTAATCAACAGATAGGTACTATGAATAGCTTGAGCGAGCAGTTGGCGCTGGTAAACAAGCAACTGGCAAGAAAAAGCTCTGCCGATAAGCAACCGGCGGGTCTTCTGGATCAGCGGGATGCGATATTGAGAGATATGGCCGAAGTGACTCGCGTGCATGTTACGACTCAGAAATCTGGTCAGGTAGACATCCGCCTCGGAAACAGCGGTGGCACGGTGCTTGTGCAGGCAGTGGAAGCTACTATGCTGGGGGCAAATTTTGATGATAGTGACCCGGGTCGCATTGACATTATAGCTGATCCTTATGGAGACGCAGAGGTCACCAGTACTATTGGTAATGGCGCTCTGGGAGGGCTGATGAACTTCCGAAGCCAAACGCTTACGCCTGCGATGGATCAGTTTGATTTTCTTGCGCAGACTCTTGTAAAAGAGGTAAATGAGATTCATGAGGCTGGTCTTGATGCAAACGGTCTTAGAGGAAAAGAGTTATTCAGTATCGACCCGATTTTCGAGGTGTCTGCCCCAACCATCGCTGGTGATGTGGATGTCGAGGTGAATGTTGTGGACCCGGAGGCTTTCAAGTATTCAGCCTTTGAGATGCAGTACCAGGAAGCAGATCGTGTTTGGCGGATTCAAGACAACGCTAGCGGAGCAGTTACCTTCTCTGAACCAGGAAGGTCAGTGGTTGAATATTCGGGGATGGAGCTTTCGTTTGATGGGAAGCTTAGCAATGGCGACACGTTCTTCGTAACGCCTCAGTCACGGCCTGCATCTGGTATTAAAATGGTAGTGACTGATCCAATGGCCGTGTCGGCATCGGCACTGATGCGTGTTGTGCCGAACAACAACAACATCAGCGATGCTGCTGGCAGCGTAAGTTTCGGGCAAGAGCTTGCCTTTGAGGGCTTCCAGTTCGGGAAGAACATCACCGGTCTAATTAATAACCAGAATGCCGTTTCGGACATCAATGTTCTTGGAAACAGCCTTCAACCCTCATATGTGATTCCGCGCGGAGTGAGCGACGTAACGTTGAAAATGGACGTACCCAACGACAGTAATATGCGGTTTCAAGTGATGACCAGCGAAGGTGTGCATGTGCTTGGCCATGCTATTGATGAGGATACACAAGCTGGTATGCGTTCGCTTGACCAAGGTTTTATGGCCGGAAATGAGTACAACAGTAACTATCTCAACGAAGAAGGGGATGAAGCCTACCTGGATATGAACATGACCTATGGCTATCTCGCGGAGAGCAGTTCAGAAGTTGTTTACACAAGCAAGGCTGATGGTACTGGCCTCGATGCCGTTAATAAATCTATTCCTGCCAATGTCTACAGCGACCGAGTCACGCTCACGCAAAATACTTCTGGTAGCTCGATCGACATCATTAGCAATGGTGCATTGAAGCTCAACGGTCACTCGATGTCAGCATTGTCTCTTGCGGCAAATACCGATATCTCCGCGGCAGATATGGCAAGCTGGATTAACAACTCCATCGCGACAAGCGGTGGGGCGGTATCACCTACCGAGATTAATGTCACTGCAGCTGAGCTTGACTTTGACAAGCTTATTACTATTAACGGGACAGTGATTGCACATGGCAATCCTGCGCCAAACACTGCATCGGAACTTGCGACTCTAATTAATGCTCAGACGGGGGTAACTAATGTTANGGCGACTGCCACGGCACTGGGCGGCTTAAAGCTGACCAANGCCACCGGTCACCATGGAAAACCCATTGAGCTCGCGAATCCAGATAGGAGTTCCACAACAAACGGTCTCGGGCTGGCCAATAAGATTTTCACCAGCATAGGTGTCACTGCAGTAGCAAGCAACGTGATTCATTCGAAGGCATCGGATCTAAACTATTCAAGGCAGATTTCGATAAATGGTGTAACTGTGGACGGTAATTATCAGGCCGACGCGAGCGCATCAGGGTTGGCAAGCTTGATAAATGCTAAAACGAAAAATCAATATCAGATTGCATTTGTTGACTCCGATGCGTCAGGTGCCTGTTCTGGTCAGGATCTAACGTTTAGCTTCAATGGAAAGACCGCGACCGTGGACCTCTATGATGAGACGAATAGCCGCGCTCGCTACACTGGTCGAAATGATGCAAACCTTTTGACTGAGGTTAATGCGCAGCTTCAAGCACAGGGTATTGATTTCACGGCAAGTTTGACAAGCTCTTCTTCGTCAGGATTTGTGTTCATCCAGAATACTGCGGCACTTGGATCTGCAGCGCCTACATCGACTTTGGATGGAAGTACGCATGCTGTCACACAGTCTTTGGTGGGTACCAATGTGGTCGCATCAGCAAATGCGGATGGCGGCATTAGCCTCATGAACCTAAAGGGTGCGGAGGGAAGGAATATTGAGCTTGGCAACCCGGATAACACCTCCTCTTCCAATGCGCTAGGTCAGTCTAATAGGATTTATACCGGAATACTCAATATCTCGAGTGATGACAAGGTGCGCTTTACCTTTGGTTCGAACGGTCAGCCGGCCGATCTTGCCGAGATCGGTTTAGAGACCGGGCTCTATATTAAAGAAACGGTTGGGGAGGATTTGGCTGTTTTCTTAACCGGAGAGGGCGCGGCGTCAATCTCGACCGCGTTCACAGAGCAAGATATGGAACCCAGCAAGGAGCTTCAGAAAGACTCCCCTTTTGTGGTGTCCTTTATTTCGGACACGCAGTACACAATCACCGACACCCGTTCCGAAACGCTGGTTGCGAAGCGGGAATTCATTCTCGGGGAGCCGATCAAATATCAGAACTTTACGCTGATGCTAGATGCCAAACCAAGCACTGGTGACACCTTTGCAATTGAGGAGAATATCGACGGCGTTGGTAACAATGGCAATATATTACTGATGGTTGATCTTCAAAATAAGCCTATTGTTGGCGGCTACCAGTCTATAGGCGATGCGTACATCGATATCGTGGGAACTGTGGGCAACAAGGCAACGCTGAGCAGGATATCCAAAGAAGCGTTAGAGGTTGTCTANGAACAAGCTGTCGAAGCAAAGGATTCGGTCTCAGGTGTGAGTTTAGATTCTGAGGCCGCCGACCTGATTCGCTTTCAGCAGGCCTANCAGGCCTCAGCACAGGTTTTACAGACGGCGAACAAGTTGTTCGATACCGTACTAGGATTAGGNTAGGTAAATTACGATGCAGATTTCAACGGGACAGATCTTTCANCGCGGTGCTGATCAGATGAGCGCGCAGAAGTCCAAAGTTACAGAGATGCAAGCCAAACTATCATCAGGCAAGCAGGTGATCAGGCCTAGTGACGACCCGGAGCAGGCAGGCACAATACAGCGAATTAAGTCGGCCTCTGCGCGGCAAGATAGCTACGAAAAAACACTGAACACGATGAACGATCGACTTGCTACAGAGGAAGCATCCTTGCGGGCTATCGATAACGTCATGCAGCGTGTTCGTGTGCTCGCAGTTCAGGCGGCGAGCGACACGGCCACAGAAGCAGATCGCAAGATTATAGCAGTGGAAGCAAACTCGCTGCGCCAAGAATTACTGAGCCTTACCAACATGCAAGATAGCAGTGGTAACTATGTGTTTTCGGGTTCCAAGATGCGGACCCCGCCCTATCAAGAAGATGCTTCGGGTGCGGTGCAGTATATGGGTGACAACAATATCATGGAGGTCGCGGTCTCGGATCAGCGTCGTATGTCGGTCAACCGACCGGGCAATGATGTCTTTACCCCTGTGGTTCGTGAGGAAGAAGGTAAGGCACCCACCCGCATTGGCTTCTTTACGATCATAGAGGACTTTGCGGCAGCGCTTGAAGACAATAGCGGCGACGGGTCTCGGCGCGCGCTTAATGAAGTTTCACAGGTTGTTGATAACCTCGCACTGTCCATGGCAAACGTTGGTGGCAGAATTAACGAGGTACAGAGACAGTTCGATGTATTGTCAGACACCAAGATCCGGTTCGCTGACATGCTTTCCAAGGCAGAGGATCTAGATTATGCGAAAGCAGTCACCGAGCTGACAGCTGAAATGCTATCGCTAGAGGCCGGACAGGCAAGCTTTGCGAAAATTACGCAGCTAAGTTTATTTGATTATATTCGCTAGTGGGAATCGCTTAATGCAACTCGCTAGGTTTAACTAATAGAAAACGGGAAAGAGATGGCAGACGCATCAAGTCCGGCTTCAAACCAGTCGACAATGGCATCACAGATCCTCACCACTTTGGGGGCAGGCTCTGGTATTGACATCCACAAGATGGCCCAGGATCTGACTGATGTTGAGCGCATGCCAAAGGAAGCTCAGATCAATGAGAGTATCACTGAAACCAATGCGCAGATCTCGGCCTACGGTCTTGTCACCTACCAGCTCGGTATTCTAAAGACTGCGTTTGAGGGGATCAACGACGCAAGTGAAATGTCAACAAGCACATCAACCTCCACGAATGCGACCGCAGTAAATTTTTCGTCTCTTGATGGTACAGCGCAAGAAGGTTCCTATGATGTCTCGGTTAGTGCACTGGCCAATGGGCAGCAGTCTAAGTCTTCCGAGTACGCCAGCAAGACCACGTCACTCAACAGTGGAACAGGCTTCGATCTTCTGTTAGCGATCGGGCCCACGGGAGGATCCACGACCACGAAGACGATCTCAGTAGCAACGGACACGCCCCAAGGCGTTGTTAATGCCATCAATGCAACAGACCATGGTGTTACCGCAACATTGGTGGACACAGGTACCGCAGGTACCAACTACCGTATAATTCTTTCTGGCACCAGTGGGGCCAAAAATGCTTTCACTGTTAGTACTACAGCCACTGGTGATACAAGCACTGCAGGACCCAGTCTTGGTCTTTCGTCAAGCATCACTGCGCAATATAAGATTGCATTTACTAATTCTGATGCTACTGGAGCAACGGCAAATCAGGATCTGACATTCAGTTTTGGCGGAAAAACTGCAACTATTGATCTCTACAACGAGACCTCAACTGCAGCGCGTTACTCAGGGCTTTCCGATAGCAACCTTTTGACAGAGATCAACGCGCAATTGGATGCGCAGGGGATTGGTTTTTCTGCTTCTGTGAGTTCAGACAATAGCGGATTTACATTTACTCAGGATACAGCAGCCTCGGTGAGTAGCGCCCCGACTGCGACTCTTGATGGCAGCGCCCATACCGTGACTCAGGTCAGAGCGGGTGTCAACAATACCATGCAGACTGCGACCGATTCCGTCTTTACATTCAACGGACTCAGCATCACTCGTTCATCTAATACGATCGATGATGTGGTTACAGGAGCAGTTCTCTCCTTAAATCAGGTCACTGCAACCAGTAGCGATGCAAATCCGGCACGCCTTAATATTTCGAAGGATACCAGTACGCTGCAGGCCAAAATCGAGGGCTTGGTAGCGGAGTACAACAATTTCAATGGCCTCATGTCTGAGCTAGGCTCCAATAATACCGATGAGGACAACGAGATGATGGGCGCACTGAGGCGAGACTCTGCAACTGTTCGATATGTGCAGAACCAGTTACGCACAGCCATCCTCGCAGACTCGTCGACCACGTCTGGGGCTATCACGGGGCTTAGGGATCTCGGGGTCGAGATGGATAAGTCCGGCAACTTGGTGTTTGATGCGGATGACTACAAAACGGCTATAACAGGTAACTACCAGCATGTGGTTACGATGCTGACAGCGAATACCGACAATCACAGCCTCTATGCCACTGACGCGAAGGGATTGGCTCAGGATATTGCCACAAAGCTAGAGGATTTAACGGATAGCGATGGCGTCCTGCTGACTCGTAACACCTCGGCGGAAGATCAGGTTAAGGTATATGAGGAAGATCTGGCGGCGTTGGAGAAACGTTACGAGGCAGTTTATGATAGATATCTAGCGCAGTTTACCGCAATGGAAACGATGATGGAGTCTATGAACGGCACCAAGGATTACCTCGAGGGCCAGTTAGAATCGCTTTCGAAGGCCTATGACAACGACTAAGTAAAGCGGCTGAGCTAGGACAGGTTCCGCCTTCGTTTCGAAGTATGACCACATCAAACCTTCAAGCTGAAGACGCAGCTAATTGGCGCCTATCCAAAGATTTTACTCGGTAGCCATGTGGCCATGGCCGGGAAAATTGAGAGTATAATCATTAGGAACACCTGTATTG
>NZXB01000020.1 GCA_002701765.1 Porticoccaceae bacterium | reverse complement strand
AAAGAAAATTTATCTATTGATGAAATTAAATGCGAAGTTAAAAATTCTTATTATTTAACTGGTTCTTTTGTTAAGGGTGATGGAGAAGGGCATGCTGAACCAACTGAAATAAATTTAGACATTAAAACTTCAGAAGATAGAACTAAAATTGAGAGCTTAGTAAAAAAATGTTCTCAACTATCCCCAGTTTTGGCAGCCTTAAGGACACCTCTCAAAAATACATTTTCATTAATTGCCAATGGTAGGAGGAAAAATCTTTCAAATTTAAACGAGAGTTCATTGGATGATCATGAAGATCCATACAATTATTATCAAAAACAACCTTCACCGAGCGAAAATAATTTTTTTAGCAATAGAATTATTGTTAAAACTGGCGAAGTATCAAGCGGAAAAGTGGAGCCTGTGGATGGATATAATATTTCAAAAACTTCTAACAATGTTTCCGAGAATAGTAATTTTAATAAAATAATTAGAACTATAGTTGGACAAAGTACTACAAAAGCTTCAGATGATCTAATAGAAGTTGATACAGTTTTAGGCTTACCAGGTATGACACATTTTGTAATAAGTATGGATATTAATGGTATAATTGCTCCTTCACCAGTAAATACTATGGGAGCCGCTATTTCCTTTTGTTTTTTAACACAAACACATAGATACATCCATCATCAAAAGTTTGAAATAGAAGGATTAAGGATGTCTCAATATGCAACATTCAAAGAAAATTCTGACGGGTCAATTCAAATGCTTCCATTAGATACTCATTTATTCATGAATGGCACAGCTAGTGATGAACATAATGAAAAGTTAATAGATATGTCAGAGAAGACTTGTTACCTTCATGCAACCTTAAGTAAAGCATTAGAACCAAATATAAATATTAATTTTAATTAAGGAGTTACTGATTATGAGAACTAAAAGAGATAACCAGCAATGGATGTTAGATTTAGCCCTTAATATGAGGGGTAGGGTTCAAAATTTCGAAAGAGACGATCCTGAAACTCCAACAAGAGCTCATAATTACAGAATGCTTCCTAAAATGTGGAGGAAAAAAGCTGAACATGATGAAGCTTTAGCAATGACTGCTGAGAAAAATGGTTTTAAAGCAACTGCTTTAGAACATTACGATCATGCTGTTGAATCATATAGAATGGCCCAACACCCAATTTATTTTGACGACAACCCTGTTAAAATCTACTTGAGTAATAAATTAAAAGAGATGGTAGATAGAAGATCTGCATTAGCGCCTTATCCAATTGAAAGAGTGGAAGTACCCTTTGATGATGGTAAAACTATTTCATGCTTGTTGCATTTATTACCCGACAGAAGAAAGGCACCTTGCGTTATATATGTGCCTGGAATGGATCAAACGAAAGAATATTTTCCAAGAGTAATGAATAGTCTTGGGGTAAGTAGAGGAATGCATGTAATATCAATGGACGGTCCTGGTCAAGGTAACTCAAATATTCAAAAAATTAGAGCTGTAGCTGATAATTATGAAAGAGCAGGGGCAGCAGTTATAGATTATTTAGAGACCAGAGAAGAAATTGACTCTAAGAAAATTGGTATTTATGGCGTTAGTATGGGTAGTTATTGGTCTCTGAGATTAGCAAGTTATGATAATAGGCCAGCTGCATTAGCTAGTGGTGTAGCTACATTTAATCCAAATAACACTATATTTTCAGTTTCTTCTCCTAGATTTAAACAAATGTTTATGTATATGGCAGGCATGGATGATGAAGAAGAGTTTGATAAAATGGCTGAAAAAATGACTGTCAAAGGATATGCTGATAAAGTTAAATGTCCAACGTTATTGGCAACCGGTGAATTTGATCCACTATGTCCATTAGAGGACGCTGTTGAGGTTTACGAAGATTTAACTTGTAAAAAAGAATTATGGGTAATTGAAGATCAATTTCATCCATTGTGGGGTATTCCTAATTTAGGAAAGTTAGATTGTCATCATTATATAATGGATTGGCTACAAAAAGCATTATTAGAAGGTAAGACTAATGATAAAAGAATTGCTTATGTTAGTAACAAAGGTGATGGACCTTTTGGTGATTGTGAATGGGACCCAACAATTAAGCCTGGTGAAGCATACTTTTAAATTTATAATTTAAAATTCATATTAGGAAATTTTATAAAAAACTTTTTATGAAAATCTCTAACTTTGCTCAGTAGATTATTTTTTTCAAAATTTGTCATTTCATAAATTTGTACATTTTCTTTTTTTATCATATCTATAAGTTTTTTATCATCCTCTTCTGCTAACTTATATTGATAATTTATAGTTTCTTTTGATGCTTCTAAAATTAACTTTTTCTCTAGTTCGTTTAATTTATTGAAAAAATATTGATTAATAACAAATAAACAAAAACCAAAAAGATGAGAGGATAAAGTAAGGTATTTTTGAGAATTTTGAACTCCAAAATTCCAAAAGTTAGTTAAAGGGTTTTCTTGAGCATCTATTTCACTATTTGATAATGCTTTTTTAAAGTCTCTGACATCTAAAGGACAAGATTTAAAACCTAATCTATTAAAAATATTTATATGTAATTCGCTAGGAGTCGTTCTAATTTTAAGATCAGTACAGGAGTTTTCATCATTTATAAATGATCGATTTGTGCTAATATGTCTAGCACCGTTATCCCAAAAGCCTAATAGTTTTAAATTGAGATTATTTTCTAACTTTTCTGACACAAATCCATTAAACTTAATCTCAATTAAGTCCTTTACTTCTTTTTTATTTTGGAAATAAAAAGGTAAGTCTAAGAGTTGTATTTCTGGTAATAATTTTTCATAATAACTAGACCATAAATACGATACTTGTATATTGTTGTTTCTAGTCATTTCAATTAGAGATGAAGCTTTTTTTCCTGATAATGTTATGTCTTTTTCATATTCAAAATCAAAAGTTTTTGACAATATATTAATAAAAAAATCCATTGACCTTGTATGGACTGAAGAATCTCCTTGATAACCTGCAACTTTAATAACTTTTTTCATTAATAGATCCTAAAATATGTTAAATTTAATTTTATATTAAAACTAATTGGAGAACAAATTGAACAGTAAAATAATTGATCTTTCTGTTGAAATATATCAAAAATGTCCCACACTTCCNAATCATCCCCCTATGGTACTATCTGATTACCAGACACATAAAACTATAAGAGAAGCAGAAGGAATAAAATTTTCGTGTGCATCTATGTATATGTCNATGGGAGAGCATACTGGAACTCATGTAGATGCATTTTCACATTTTGACCCGGATCCTAATGCAAAATCTATNGATAAAATGCCCTTAGAGAATTTTTATACAGAAGGTATTTGTTTAGATTTATCTCATAAACCACTTAAGTCTAATATAACAATAGAAGATTTAGAAGCAGCTTTAGAAAGAGATGAATTAAGCATTAACCCAAAAGATACAGTATTATTATATATGGCTCANTATGATAGGACTTATGGCACTAATAAATTTTTAACTGATTTTCCTGGTTTGACACGAAAATCTGCTGAATGGCTNGGAAAACANGGTATAACAAGCTTTGGAGTTGAGGCTGTAAGCCCAGGCACNCCAGGTAAAAATAATTTTGAAGTTCANAATGTCTGTAAAGAAATGGGCTTTACACATATAGAAGGTTTAACAAACTTAGATCAACTTATTGGNAAAGGTAGATTTAAGTTTATTGGGTTGCCACTTAAAATCAGGGGAGGGACTGGCAGCCCTATTAGGGCAGTAGCTGTATTTGATACTTAAGTAAATNNNTNAAAAACAATTAGTTATNANATTNANTTATANATTGCTTTAATTAAAATANATTAAAATGATACTCAAAAGAAAAGGTAGNATTATCAAAGTTGATATNGTNGATATAACAACCAATCCGGCTACNGTTGTTGTGTCTTTATNTATTTGAACAGTAAATATATAATTTAATAANGCGACTGGCATNGTNGACATAATCAAAATNACACCGGCCTTTACNCCAGTAATATCCATNAAAANTANNACNANTAAAGCGCTTCCTAAACCAATAAAAAAACGAGCAAGTGTATAAAAAAATCCNTTTATNAANTTTTTAACNTTTAAATTTGAAAGNGAATANCCNAATAAAATCANTGATATNGGTATNACNATTTGNCCAAGATAATNTGTTGNATTTATTANNACTNNAGGTAANGATANTTTATGAATGTCATTACTATCAAACCNAAAAGAGTTANTACAAAAATTGGATGATACAANANATATAAAAACCTAAAAGATCCTAGAATAGTTAAATATCCAAATGTATTTTGGGATATTGCTACTACAACATAATATGGAATAGCATACATAAGACCCGTTTCTCCGTATGTTAATATAGATAAAGGTAATGCTAAATTAGCTGAATTAGGATGTATTAAACAGCTAAAATAAGGACTAAACTCCTCTTTGAATAATTTTAAAACAATTAGAGCTAAAATTGATGAAATAAAAATTACAGATATTGCTGCAAAGAAAATTTCAAGAAGAATATTTAATTCAATATTCGTCGTAGATAAAGTATGAAAGATTAAACATGGAGATCCAATATGAGTAAGTAAAAAACCCAATGTTTTTTCGTGAATCTCTATCTTAAATTTAGATACTGCAAAACCTAAAAATATTAATAAAAAAACAGGTCCAGTTATTGATATTATTTCTTGGTACATAATTAAAAGTTGGTATGCCTTTTAATGTAGGCATACCATTTTGAAATTTAACCTTTAGTCATTTGCTTAACTAAAGATTTATAATTATTTGATTTTTCTGCTCTAATCTTTTCGTAATCTGGACCACTCATAAATTTCATGTTTTCGCCTAATCTTTTCATAAATTTTTTGAATGTTTTGTCATCTTTTAGCTTTGACAGAGCATCTTGAAGAATTTTAATTCGTTCAGGNGGTGTTTTTGCAGGTGCCATCAAAATCCTGTCCATATAACCAATTTGTCCTGTAAAACCTAGTTCTTCAAATGTTGGAGGTGTCCCAAGACTTTTTTCTTTTGCTCCACATGCTAAAGTTCTAACTTTTGATCCTTGACCTTTAATTACTGATGGAAAGTGTAATACTGCCTCTACATCTCCCGCTAGTAACCCTTTAACCATAGGGCCACCACCCTTAAAAGGCGTTAAGTTAGCATTTACCTTACCCCAAGACATTAATTGAGCCATTGGAACCATTGTTGCTCCCCACATACCTGAATGTCCAAGTTTTAACTTACCATTGCTTGATTTAGCCGCATCAAAAACATCCTGAACTGATTGATATTTAGATTTACTTAAAACTATCATACAAGCAGCGGCATAGTTTAATCTTCCGACAGTAACAAAGTCACTTAAAGGCTTATAAGGTAACTTTTTTACATGATGCTGAAGTTGATCCACATAATTATGAGTAAACAAAAGTGTGTAACCATCTGGTTTTGCTTGAGCTACCATAGCAGTTCCAGTTTGACCACTAGCACCTGGAACTAATTTAACTATAATCGCATTTCCTAGATATTGTGGAATTATACTTGTAAAGACTCTAGCATTTAAGTCGTGAGATCCCCCAGGGCCAAAAGGGATAACCATTGTAATTGGCTTTTCAGGATAGTCAGCTTTTGCTATCCACGAAAAGTTAATAATAGCCAATATAGCTATAAGAGTTTTTAATAAATTATTCATTTTTTCCTCCTTTCAAATGAGAAATTAACTTGATTTTACCTGCGATGAGGTAAGTGAAGTTGCGACGTCACGCAACTTTTTACTTCTCTGAAAAAGTTTCCAAGTTATTACTGGAGTAGACACAATAATAAGAGCAGCTATTGGTCTTTCAGAGAGTAAATACATTAAAACATTATCATCGCCTAAACTTAATGTTTGGCCAAATGCATATTCTAAAGATGGGGCTAAAATAAAAGCCATAACTAAAGGTGTTACGTCAAATTGAAGTTTTTTCAATATATAACCAAAAATTCCAAAAAATAACAAAAAATATAAGTCAGCAGGATTATGTCTAAATACAAATGACCCTGCAAATGCAAAAATGATTGTTAAAGGAATTAAATAAGACTTTTTTATTGTTACTACTTTTGAAAATAATGGCATTGTAAAATAACCTAAAATCAAAAATAGAATATTAGCAATTAACATACATAATAAAATTGCAAACACTATACTTCCTTGCTCTGACATTAGTTCTGGTCCAGGCCTTAAGCCATGTGCAATAAAGGCCCCAAGTAAAATAGCAGTGATATTATCTCCGGGTATTCCTAGTGTTAAAAGTGGAACAAGAGTGGGGCCGTTTACAGCATTATTTGCAGCTTCTGGTGCTGCAATTCCCTCTAATTCTCCTTTTCCGAATTTTTCAGGTGTTTTTGAAGAATTTTTTGCTGCCGCGTATCCTACAAAAGCTGCAACAACCTGACCAACTCCAGGAATCATTCCAATGGTTGTTCCTATGACGGTACTTCTGAGGATTGTTTTTCTTAACTTTAAAAATTCTTCCCAAGTTAATTTTTCTTCTTTTTTTAAATTTAGTTTTGTTTTTACAAATTCTTTGGCTTTAGTTTCAATATTTATTAAAATCTCTGGAATAGCAAATAATCCTATAAGCATTGGTAATAAAGGAACACCAGCTCTAAGTTCAAAAACATCAAACGTAAATCTTGATAATGCTGCTATTGGGTCTTGACCAATCATAGCTATGAATAGTCCTGCAGCTAACATAATCATATTTTTTCCTACACTTCCACTTGATGTAGAAGAAATAATTAAAATACTTAAAAATAATATAGCTGCTAACTCAGGGGGTCCTATTAATAATGCGACTAAAGCTATAGGTCCAATAAGAAGAATAGTAACAATATCACTTGAAAAATCAGCTATTACAGAGGAAAATAATGCAGTTTCAAGTGCTTTTCTGCCTTTTCCCATTTTTGTTAAGGGTGGTCCATCGAAGGTAGTTGCCACTGATGCACCCGTTCCAGGTAATGAAACTAGGATTGCTGGAATAGAACCTCCAAAAATTCCTCCTTTGTATACACCAATCAAAAAAGGGATTCCAACCAAAGGATCCATAAAAAATGATATAGGAAGTACAATAGCCATTGCCATTAAGGTNGTTAATCCAGGTAATGCACCAACAAACAAACCAATTAAAAGACCNAAAGCTATTACANAAATAATTGTTAGAAAATTACCACTTCCTAAAAGTAAAGGAAAAGAATTAAAAAAACTTTCTAACATATATTCACCTTACATTATTAAAAAATTACCAATCCGCATTTCTAAAAATGGAAACGCCGGTAAAAAAACATGCATTATGTTGACGAAAATAAAAAAAACAGTAACNGGAAAAATAANTGCAATCAAAGTCACAAATTTTAAATTTACATTTCCCATNTAATTGCTCAAAAAGAAAATGAGAAGAAAACTAGATANAACAAATCCTAAGGACTCAAATGTTAATGAATAACCAAATAAAAAAATAATTGTNACTNAAACATTTAAGAGCATTTCTTTTGAAATTGAAGGCCAAACATTTATACTTTTATCCTCTCTTTCAAATAATAGAGTATACAAACCAAATATAAAAAACATGAAAGATATAATAGCAGGAACAATCTTTGGATCTATTTCAGAAGAAGATTGACCAAAAAGCAATAATGGCTTTTCCACTTCTGTAGGTATTTTAAGAAAAATAAAAATTCCAAATATAATACTTATAATACTAGTAACAAGATTTGGTGTAATATTTATTGATTTCATTAATTATTCCTAGGTAAAAGAACGGGTTCTCCATTTTCTGCTGACAAGTCTGCTGCCATATAAAGTTCCATAACTGTTTTAGCTTCTTCTGGCTTTACTAATACAGGCTTATTTAATGCAACTGCATTTATAAAATGCATTGTTTCTTCATGCATGGGACCAGCATGTGTATGGTTTACAGGTTCACCTGGCATAGAGGACATAGGATATCTAATACCATCTTTAACCGTACTAAGCTGAACATCCTTATGTGTATCATCAATAAATAAAGATCCATCAGTACCAATGACTTCTATCCAAGTATTAGAAAAATTTGGATAGCCTAAAGGAAGAATCCATCCAGCACCTATTGTTATAGTCATCCCATCATCTAATGTAACCATAATCCATTGATGATCAGGAGTGTTACTATTCTTAGAAAAAAGTTTACCCGAAGTTTGACTATAAACTTTCACTGGCTTTCTAGGTTGTAAACACCATAATAAAAAATCTAAATCATGTGTTGCTTCCATAGCAGCAGGGGATAGAGCGGTTCTACCAGAAATTTTTTCACCAAGCTCACGAGTAATATGTCTGCTTACAAGGCAAGTGACTGGTTCACCTATCAAATTTTCTTTTAATGTTTTATTTACATATGCATATTTGGCATTAAATCTTTGCGAATAACCAATTGTAAATTTTACATTATTTTTAATTGATACATCTATTAATTCTTCAGCTTCTTTTAATGTTGTAGCTATAGGTTTTTCTAAAAAAACGTTTTTACCCGCTTTAAGAGCAGCAAGTGCCATAGGATAGTGTGTGGTCTCTGGAGTTGCAGATATAATAATAGTATCAATATTTTTATTATTTACTAATTCTTGCCAATTTTCCGTAGCCATTTCTATATTGAGAGAATTTTTTAATTCTTTTAATCGATTAGAGTTTGTTTCAGCTATAAATAATTTATCTACAAGCGGATTATCAGCGCAGGCATTAGCTCTAATACCACCACACCATCCAGTTCCTATAACACCTACATTAATTTGATTAATCATAATTGTCCCCCGCATTAACTATAAGTTAATTGATACCTAACAATTTAGCAGCATTTATACCTGTAATTTTTTTTATATCATTTGTATTTAGGCCAGGGGTCCCTAAAACATGGCCAACAGGATCATCTTCTGCCATATCGTAGGGATAATCAGTTCCCATAATAATCTTATCTGAACCAAATACATCTACCAAATATTTTAGCTGTTCATAAGTAAATACAATTGTATCAAAATGCATTTTCTTTAAATAAAAAGAAGGGGGATACTTTAGGTTGTTTCCTCTACAATCAGGTCTAGCACCCCATGCGTGATCTATTCTTCCTGCATAAGAAGGTAAGTAGCCACCTCCATGCGAGGCTAAAATTTTAAGATGTGGAAATTTTTCTAAAGTTCCATCAAAAATAAGATGATGTAGAGCAACAGTTGTGTCTAAAGGATTACCAATTACGTTGTTGAAATAATGATTTTTTAAACGATCACCTTGAGGATATCCATTTGGATGAATGAAAATAAGTGTATCTAATTTTTGAGCAGTCTCCCAGACTGGATCTAATGACGGGTCAGATAACTCATGTCCATCGACAGTTCCTAAAACCTGAAAACCTTTTAAATTTAGCTCTTTAACACCTCTTTCCATTTCTTTAACTGCAGCTTCAGTATCCTGTAATGGAAGGTGGCCTAAAGATAAAAATCTATCTGGCCTATCTGCTGCCACTTTTGA
>NZXB01000019.1 GCA_002701765.1 Porticoccaceae bacterium | reverse complement strand
GAGACAAAACCGACGCCCCTTTCGGATGAAGAATTTAATAAAGCAAGTTCAGCGACCACAGAAGACATTGCCTCAGGTATTGCAAACACCCATTAATCTGCCCAAATGGGCTAATTTGTGAAAGTATGCTTGACCCCTAAATTAGTGATGGTATAAAGTTGCTTATGAAAGACGTCCGCGGGCGATGTTTGTGTTAATTGGAAATTGTTAAACTCAAAAAATCCATAAAAGGGGAAAAATAGTGAATAAATCTGAATTAGTAGATGCGATAGCTGAAGGCGCGGACATCTCAAAAGCTTCTGCGGGACGAGCATTAGACTCGGCAATCGAAGCTATAACGAGTGCATTAAGTAATGGAGATCAAGTATCTCTAGTCGGTTTTGGCACCTATTCTGTTAAGCATAGGGCTGCAAGGACTGGGCGGAACCCACAAACTGGGTCTGAAATACAAATAGCAGCGTCTAACGTTCCCAGCTTCAAAGCTGGTAAGGCACTAAAAGACGCTGTGAACTAGATAGATAATCGACGTATCTAAAAGTCTTAAAAAGGGGCGCCTCAAGCGCCCCTTTTGTTAGTTGGCCTGCTTTATTATGTTAGATAACTTTAGATCTAAAATCCGCGGTGTGGCCATAGGCATCGTAGGGCTCATAGCTATTATCTTCGCTTTTTCTGGCGCAGGTACACTGACGCTCACTCGAGCAGGATCTGGAGAGGTAGCTTCAGTCGACGACCATATCATCACAGAGCAAGATGTTGCTATCAAACTCCAGCAAATCAAAACTAGTATTCTTCTAGAAAACAATGGAATGTCTGAAGAGCAACTGGATGAAGACATTCTGTATCCTATTGCCGTTGAGCAGTTGATTGGAGCCAAAGCTTTATTTAACCATGCGGCTAATGGATCGATGGCTGCATCCCCCAAAAAATTGGCAGACCTAATTATCAACTCAGAGCTCTTTCAAACCGAGGGAAAGTTTGATGAGGATAGGTACAGGTATTTTATAAGGAATCGCGGATTTACTAATGCTGGTTACAAGCAAAGTATTACTGAAGAAATAATTCGTTTTCAGCTGTTAAATGGATTGCGTCATTCAAGTTTCGTTACCCCGAGAGAATTAGACCGTTTGGCGTCACTCATAAGTCAGACAAGAGATTACTATTACCTTAAACTTCCTTTGGCAACAATCGAAGATCTTGTTGATCCCTCTGAGCCTGAACTGACCGAATATTTTGAGCAGAATAAGACCCAATTCCAGTCTCAGGAAACAGCTATTTTTGAGTACATTGAGCTTAGTCCAGATTCTTTGTTAGCTGAATATGAAATATCTGAAGAAGATGTAATCAAACGTTTCGCAGAACAGAAAGAAGACTTTAACCAGCCAGTCTTTCGAAGGGCGGCCCATATTTTATTTGATATTGGCAGTGACAAACTGGCTCGTGAGGTCAGGCGTCAACTTTCAGATGGAGGAGACTTTCCGGCTCTAGCTAAGAAGCATTCAATTGATGCAGGTTCTTCAAGCATTGGGGGCGATTTGGGTTTTTCGGATGGCAGTGCTTTTCCAGAGAAATTTGAACAGGCGCTGAGCAAGCTCCGAGTCGGGCAAGTGTCAGAGCCAATCCTTACGGATGCTGGAGTTCATCTGGTAAAACTTTTAGATGTGGAAAGAACCTCATATAACATCGACTCGGAGCGTGAAAGAATTGTTTCAACTATTCGGCAAGAGCGACTAGACGAATTGCTGCCAGAGAAATTGTCTCTTTTGGGAGAGTTGAGTTATAACGCAGAGTCTCTCGTCGCATTAGGACTCGAACTGGGACTTAAGGCCGGTGTTTCTGAGCCTTTAAGCAGAAGAGGGGGTGTAGGCCTTGGAGCATATCCCGAGTTGGTAGAGGCTGCCTTCGGCGACGAGGTTATGGTGCAAAAGTTTGCTAGTGAAGTTGTCTCGGTCGGCGGTGACCGCTATTTTGTTGTAAAGTTGAAAGATCACATGTTGCCAGAGCAGAAGCCTTTTGATCTGGTAAGGAACGATATTTATAACATTATATCGGAGTTCAAGGTAGAAATGATACTTGAGCAACGTCGCAGTGAATTCATGATTCAACTTGAGGGTGGTCAGACCATAGAGGAGATAGCAAAATCTGCGGGTTTAGAGTGGCAGGTTGTTTTCGGAGCAAAGCGCTGGGATCGAGAGCTAAATGCCGAGGTCAATAGGTTTGTGTTTGATATGATACCTGACGTGCATTCTGTTTATGGAAGTTTCGTGAGCTTGGATGGCCAATTTTACTTGGTCAGTTTGAAACAAACAAATATGGGGGGTTCTGAAGGATTGAACACTGAGGAGCTTAAAAACCTAGTTAGTTCTAGTTGGTTAGCATTGTCCAATAGAGAGATACAGGCTTACCAGAGCGGAGTCATTGAGATGTCGCAAGTGAGAAAATGAAAGATAAAGACCGGAAAATCTTATTCGCTGCTCAAACTTAAACATTGACCGTGGAGTAAGTTTCAATGCAGATTTTGCAACATCAAGTTCTGCGTTTCAGTTCAAAATAATCGACTTCTCACATACGAAGACAACTACCCTCAAAGGCAGATGATGAGTTGGAGACGATTTAGTGCATGGTTGAATGACGCAGGGATTAAGACTCGTCGCGGAAAAACTTGGTCTTTAACAGATTCTAGCGTTCATGTTGTCATCAAGAGAATGAGTTGACGCACAGGACGCATCGAACGCATAGAAGAACAGAAAGTTCTCTACTGACAATATCAGATTTCATTATTGATAAGTACTAAAACCAGAAAAGACAACCTACTGTTTTTGCCTTCTGAAATCGCGTTTCTGAAACCCTTTTTTTACTGACCCCAAAGATGCNATTTNTACTATTGTTAATCTAGGTATATTAACAATGTNTGGCCTGGATGGATGAGTTGACTATTTTGGATATTGTTCCAGTCNCTTATTTGTTCTACCGAAGTTCCGTATTTTTTTGCNATTCCAGACAAGGTGTTACCTGATTTTATATTGTAGTAAATTTGCCTCGCTGATTGAACTCTCAAGATTTGTCCAACACCTATTAAATCATTTTGTAGCAGATTGATGCGCTTGATCTCATCCACAGTCATATCAAATTGATGGCCTATCTTGGACAAAGAATCTCCTGCAAGTACCCGGTAGTAAACAATGTTCTCCTTTGTTTCTTTTTCCTTGCTCGGTAAATATCCTTTATTTGGTATTAGGAGCGTTTCCCCAATCGAGAGATGGTCAGATATTCGATTGTTGGTTTTCATTAACCAATCAAGATCAACGTTATGTTTTTGCGCTATTTCGCTTAGCGTATCGCCAAAAACCACCGAGTATTCGCTTAGTTCTCTCCATGTCTCATTGCGCCATTTATGCAAAATATTTCGAATCAGTTCGCTTTCGTGCGTTGGGACTAAAAGATGGTATGGCTTTTGTGGAGGCGTTATCGATTCAAGGATCGCGGCATTCAGCACACTGAAGTTATTCATCGACAGTAACCCTTTTTGCAGAATCAGCGAAACCTCTATTTGCTTGTTCAGCAAAATTATATCGAAAAACGGACGATTTGGAATATGTGGTAATTTTACAGCATAGTGTTGAGGATTTTTAACGATATCCGCTATTGCAAGTAATCGCGGCACATATTCGCTTGTCTGACGAGGCAGTTTTAGTGACCAGTAATCGCCTGATAGGCCACTGTTTAAACTTTCCATGATACGTTTATTTATAAAACCTTCCCCAGCATTGTATGCTGCGAGGGCTAAAAACCAGTCATGGTTAAAATGGTTATACAAATACATTAGATATTCTATAGCAGCTCGTGTGGAATTAACTACATCCAGTCGGCCGTCATACCAATCATTCTGTTCAAGGTCAAAATATTCGCCTGTGCTTGGAATAAATTGCCATAATCCAGCTGCATGACTTTTGGAATATGCGAAAGGATCATATCCACTTTCTATAATCGGAAGTAGCGCTATTTCGAGCGGCATGTCGGCTAATTTGAGTTGCTCTGTGATGTAGAATATAAAAGGTCTAGATCTCTCAAGAACAATCGAAAGATATTCGCGTCGGCCTAAATATTCTCGTCGAAAAGCAGCAATACTGCGAGGCGGATTGCTAGGTGTTAATTGATAACCGTTACGAATTTTATGCCAAATCGGCAATTTTGATGGCTGTGCTAAAGCACGTGGTCCAGAATTCATTTTTGAAATCTTGCTTGAGCTATCTTTTTTTTCTATGTCTGAATCGGTTGAGACTTGGAATATGTCGCTTTTTTTCTCCTCATGATGATCTAGAGCTAGAGATGGGATGTCGGCATAACCACAATTTATCAGCGAGATCAACAAGGAGAACACCAATGGGTGATGCAAGTTAAGGCATTTGGGAATGGGTAGTTTCAAGTCGAATACTTACAGCATAGTTCTAAAATATTTAAGCATTAACACTAGGGTGCTATTTTTCAACCACATTGATTCAGAAGTTGTCTTTCCATTTTCGCAAGGCGGCGAAGATGTTAACTGGTTCATTGCAATTTTCATCCGTATTTGACAAGACTTTTGATACAACGGCAGGTTCTTTGGTGCGTAGAAATGGATTGGTACGTCTTTCTAAGCCTATAGTAGTGGGTAGGGTAGGATTACCTTCTGCCAAGCGTTTTTTATCCTTTTTTAAGCGTGATTCAATGTCTTTGTTGTCTGGTTCCACTGCTGCTGCAAAGAGTAAATTAGATATGGTATATTCATGCCCACAAAAGACACTGGTTTGGTCTGGGAGAGATGAAAGCTTTTCTAGTGAAAAGTGCATCTGCTCGGCTGTTCCTTCAAAAAGCCTTCCGCATCCTCCTGCAAAAAGTGTGTCGCCTGAAAAAAGTATTGGTGATTGGTTATCATGAGTTCCGGAAAAATATGCGATATGATCTAATGTATGACCGGGTACCGACAATACATGCAAATTNAACCCGAGACAGTTGANGNCATCTCCCTCATCTAGAGGGTGNGTTANGCAGCGTGCCGGGCAGTCTCTCGGTCCGAAAACTGGAACGTTGCAATGAGCCAGCAAGTCTCTCACGCCTCCTACATGATCCGGATGGTGGTGAGTAATTAGAATACCCTTCAAANGGAGGTNTTTGTTATTTAACCAATTTAAAACGGGCCGTGAGTCGCCTGGGTCAACAACATAGATACCATTCATTTTGTNAGAGGCTAATATCCATATGTAGTTGTCACTTAGAGCTGACAAAGCGATAACATTAATATCTGATTTTAAAATTTGCATGAGCTTACAATCTCGCGCTAGTTTTTATGAAGTTTAATGAACATAATAAGAGCCAATTGTCTTTCAGTCATCCTAAAATGTTTTNTACACGAATAANTAATTTTAAANACCATTTTTTTCAGCGNTTNAAAGTTGTTGATCTGNCGCACTCTGCTGAGCATCTTCGACAATGGTACGAGAGTGATTTCGGTGCTTATATTAATGAGTATGAGTATCAATTCATTTGCGAATATTTTTCGCAACTGCCCGGTTANCGCCTTCTTCGATTGGGTTTATCAGAAAATGTTCAGAGTACTAACAGTTTTGNACAATTACATAGATTCAGTCTTCACCCAACAGAGATGAATAGTTCTCATGCTGCGATATGTAACTATGATGAGTTGCCTATTCCCTCAGGGGTAATTGATGTAACTTTGCTTCAGCATTCGCTTGAATTNTCCNTNTCCCCGAAAGCGGTCCTTGCTGAAGCTTGTCGAGTCACCGCACCGGGTGGGCATCTTCTACTGTTCGTTTTTAATCCATTTGGTCTGCACGGANTAAATAAGTTTCCAATGCAAATATTAACTGNGAAAATTCAATATCGATTCCACAATTTGCGGTTAGGTCGCGTGGTCGACTGGTTGTCCTTACTTGGGTTCGAGGTGACTGCATCTTACTATAGGGCACATCGCCTGATTTGCAAACCTAGCGCAAAACTTATAGCAACTTCAAGATTTGAGCGATGGTGCGAAAAACTTAATTTGCCNTTTGGAAATATATATATCATCCATGCAATGAAACGTGAGATCCGTGGAATGACTAAGAAGATGCATATCTGGAAACAGTCAGCGCCCAGTTACCAACAAACCAGTGGTCACGGTGTCCGATTGGAAAACATTCGCAAGCGCCAGATCAATTTGTTAGGTGGCCACAATGAAAAATGTTGAAATATATACAGATGGAGCATGCAGAGGGAATCCTGGNCCAGGTGGTTGGGGAGTAGTTCTACGTTATGAAGATTCCGAAAAAACTCTTCGAGGAGGNGAGAGGCAAACTACCAACAACCGTATGGAGTTGANAGCAGTNATTCAAGGACTTGGTGCTTTGAGGGAACCATGCCAGGTGACGATCATATCTGATTCGACTTATGTGCTTAATGGCGTTACGAAATGGATGAAAAACTGGAAACAAAAAGGCTGGAGGACAAGCAGCAATAAGCCGGTTAGAAATGTCGATCTTTGGCAAGAGCTCGATACTGCCATAGGAGAACACCAGATCAATTGGCAATGGGTGCGAGGGCACAGTGGGCATCGAGATAACGAGCGCGCCGATCAACTTGCTAATGAGGCGACTGATGAAATTTTGATCGGTAAATCAAAGGACATTAAATGCTGAGTGTNCTGCAATGCGACAAATTGTTTTAGATACTGAGACAACTGGCTTAGAAGTGAGTCAGGATCATCGTATAATTGAAATTGGTTGCGTTGANCTAATTAACAGGAAACTGACTGGGAGAACATATCATCAATATTTAAATCCTATGCGCAAGATAGACGAGGGTGCAATTGCGGTGCATGGCATAACAAACGAATTTTTAGACGATAAACCCACCTTTGAGGCTGTTTCGGGGGGATTTTTAGAGTTCTTNAATGANTCTGAACTGGTAATACACAATGCGCCCTTTGATATAAGTTTTTTAAACCACGAATTGAGTAAGCTCAGCTCTGATATTAGGCCGCTTGATCTGAGTCATGAAATCACCGACACGCTCATGCTAGCAAAGCAAAAACATCCTGGCCAAAGAAATAACTTGGATGCCCTATGCAAGCGATATAACGTTGACAACTCACAGAGAGATTTTCATGGTGCTCTCTTGGATGCGGAGATTCTAGCTGACATTTACCTTNTCATGTCGGGNGGCCAAGTTAGCCTCGACATTAGCGCAACTGTACTTGCCAAAACGGATGATNTTTATGACTTNGGNAGCCGNGATCAAGATAATGANAGAACATCCACACTGCGTGTGATACANGCCTCGGAAGACGAAGTTNGTCTCCATGTGAAGAAGTTGAGATCCATTAAACAAGAAGCCGGGTATTGCATATGGCTGCAAAAGGGCAATCACTAGTTCAAGCACATGTTGGATATGCCTCTCAGTGAAGATGCCTTTAGAAAGCTAAAAGATCAAGTTAGNAGCAGTACTATGTGCACAGCTCAACCTCGTTTGATCAAACAGTTGTTGAAAATTAAATCAAAAGCCTCATCCCATTCTTGCATGCGAGAACAATGGTCTGACTGGNCCGCGGATTTTACCAAAGAGCTTAAAAAGATTGAACAGCGTCGACGNAAAATTCCACCTTTGCATTACCCCAAGTTACCCATTAGTAGCCNTGTCCCTGAAATATCAGATCTAGTTAGAGCNAATCCCGTGACAATTGTTGCNGGTGAAACNGGNTCTGGGAAAACAACTCAAATACCAAAAATCTGTTTGCAAGCAGGTAGGGGACTCTCGGGTTTGATTGGGCACACGCAGCCACGCAGGATAGCTGCAAAAAATGTTGCTGACCGCATAGCAAAGGAATTAGGATCTCAACTTGGTGATTTGGTCGGATATCAAATTCGATTCTCAGAAAGAAAATCGCCTGATGGTTACATTAAGGTGATGACAGATGGCATTCTGTTGTCAGAAATACAAAGGGACAAACAACTTTTAGCATATGACACATTAATAATTGATGAGGCTCATGAGCGAAGCCTTAACATCGATTTTCTCCTCGGCTATTTAAAAAAGTTATTGAAAAAAAGAAGTAACCTTAAGGTAGTCATCACCTCTGCAACCATTGATGTTGAAAAATTTTCTGATCATTTTGANAAAGCCCCAGTTATTGAAATAGGAGGACGAAATTATCCTGTTGACATTAATTACTTGGTTGATAAAGATCCCAAACTTGATGTCGAAAAATTAGTTGTCGAATGTGTAAAAAATATCGTTCGTGACGATGGAGAGGGTGACATATTAGTATTTCTAAGTGGTGAGAAAGAAATACATGATACAAGCCGCTTGATCCGAACAATATTTCGCCAAACTATCGACGTTGTGCCGGTATACGGCCGACTAAGTCTAAATGAACAGAAAAAGATTTTCTTCCCGAGCAAATTGCGCCGCGTGGTACTAGCAACTAATATTGCTGAGACTTCGTTAACGGTACCGAGGATTGCATTTGTAGTTGATACGGGTCGTGCGCGCATTTCTCGCTACAGTTATCGTTCAAAGATTCAAAGGCTTCAGGTTGAACCAATTTCCCAAGCCAGTGCGGATCAGCGAGCTGGTCGAGCTGGTCGAGAAAAACCTGGAATTTGTTATAGGTTATTCACTAGTCACGATTTTGAATGTCGTCCAGCATATACAGACCCCGAGATCCTTCGAACCAATTTAGCCACGGTTATATTGCGTATGTTAGATTTGGGCGTTGGTGAAATTAGACGGTTCCCTTTCATAGACATGCCAGATAGGAGAATGATCAATGATGGTTATAGATTACTCGAAGAAATACAGGCTATAAATGCTAGAGGGTCTTTGACAAAACTTGGTAAGGCAATGGCAACTTTGCCACTTGATGCTCGATTAGCACGAATGCTTNTAGAGTCAGCAAAAACGGGGGCTTTAAATGATCTTCTCATCATAACAAGTGGTCTAAGCATTCAAGACCCGAGGTTAAGATCATCAGAAAATGAGAAACATGCGGACAAGGCGCATGAAAAATGGATNCANAAGGAATCGGATTTTCTCTCGTGGGTCAATCTATGGCATGATCTCGAAAACGCTAGACTNGGCATGTCGAAACGTCAGTTTTCTCGATATTGTAAACGGAGTTTTCTATCTGAAACTAGATTAAGAGAGTGGCGTAACTTGTATTATCAGCTCAGACGTTCTTGCAGGAGTTTGAAGTTGCCCGAACAGCCAAAACGAGGCAACTATAAAAGTATTCATACAGCAATAGTATCCGGGTTGCTCGATCAAGTAGCAGTTAGAAAAGAAAATGTTGAATTCTTGGGAACACGCAATCGAAGGTTTTTCATTTTTCCTGGCTCTGTTGTAGTAAATAAGCCACCAAAATGGATCGTAGCTGCGTCGTTATTGGATACAGAGAAACCTTACTTATTGAACGTAGCGAAAATCGATCCAAAATGGATCTCTTCTTTAGGTGCACATCTCTTAAAAACTACTTACCCCGAGTATTTTTACGATAGATCCACAGGTCGGGTTATGGCCAAAAAGAATCAAACACTTTTTGGATTGGCTATGCCTCAAGGGGCAAAAATTGATTTCGGAAAGATTATGCCAGAAGTGGCTCGTGAGGAGTTTTTGCGGAGCGCACTGGTAGATATAGATTATAAAGGGGCGGGATCTTTTCACAAAACTAATCATGATTTAGTGAGAGAGGTGCTGGATCTCGAGGACCGTGTCCGAACCCGAGATATAATGGTTGATAAGAATGTCTTGTTTAACTTTTATGATAGTCGGGTGCCCAAATATGTTTGCAATCTTATTGATTTTGAAAACTGGAGGTTAAAGGCCGAGAAAGAAAATCCGAGAGTTTTACAAATGAACCTAGATTATCTGATGCTGAGGAGCGTTAGTGAGAGGGATTTAGCCCAATTTCCTAAAACACTTGATTTCGACGGATGTCAAATTGAGCTGCGATACCGTTTTGAACCCGGACATTCAGAGGATGGTGTTAGTGCCTTGATACCCACAGCATTGCTTCACCAAGTTCCTATAAGCTTTTTTGATTGGGTGGTTCCAGGGATGATCCGGGATAAGTGTATTGCGCTTTTGAAAAGTCTTCCCAAAGACTTACGCCGAAAAATGGTACCCATTCCGGATACCATAGATAAGATACTTGAACAGATTCCACCTTATCAGAATGATTTAACTAGTGCTTTAAGTGATCAGCTAAAAAAGTTATTCGGTATTATTGTGAGTCAGAATGATTGGCAACACCAAAAAATTGATGACTGGTACCGAATGAACTTTTTGTTGGTTGATGATAGCCACCAGATAATAGCTTCATCACGGGATTTGAGGCNAATTAGGCAGGAATTTAAAAATTGGATTAACGTGGATCCAGATGACGATAGTATTAAAAACTTTACTCGGTTAGGAATAAAGCAATGGGATTTTCCAGAGTTACCAGAAAAAGTACAATTTCGCAGCAGCGGGTTTTTAATTACCGCTTGGCCGGCGCTAAGAGACTGTAAAGATTCCGTATCAATTGAAATGGCCGATAATATTAGAGAGGCAGAGTCAATTTCAAGACAAGGTCAAAGTAGACTTGCTTTTCTNAAGGCGAAAGCCATTACAAAATATCTATCTAAAGATTTATTAAAAGGGCATGACCTTTTGCTGCTTGCTGCTGGCTTTAATGACCGAAATGGTTTGGNTGAGGCTTTGATCAATGCGGCTATTCAAGAAGCTATCTTTGGTCCGAAAAAAGTGGTCAGGACTCAAGAAGAATTTGAGAAAAGCTTTGACAAAGGAATTAATTCGGTCGTTTCAATTGCTCAAACTATGTCGAATTGCATTGAAGAACTGCTACCCACTTTACATAAGATACGAAAATCTTTGACGGACCTAACGCTAACATTCGAATATGCCAAGGAAGATATTGATAGACAATTAGATTTTCTATTTTCGTCTGAGACTATAAGTGTTATGACTACGACTAATGTTATCGAATATCGACGCTACATTGGTGCAATAGAAATTCGATTGGAAAAATTGAAAAGAAACACAGCCCGCGATCAGGAATATTCACGTCAGTTGCGCAACTACGTAGATACTTATGATAGCGTGATGAAAAAAAAGGATATTGTCTCGATTAGTTTACAAAACAGTCTGAGAAACTTTCATTGGCAAGTAGAAGAATATCGCGTGTCATTATTTGCGCAGCAGTTGAGAACTAGGATCCCAGTTTCATCGAAACGTTTAGACGAAGCTTGGAAAATNATTGATGGCAGACTTTGCCATGAGATTGCTGGAAGCTANTAGTTTGAATTCACGGTCACGGATATTCTTTCTTCAAAACTATGATAAATTAAAGACCTAAATGCTGTTGGCGAAAACACGGAAGCGGAGTAATATATTCGCAATATCGTCACATCGTTTAAAAACATCTCTGAGTGAGGGTAATTATGAAAAATCTGTTTCTGGCGCTTCTATTTTTCTGGTCGTCAATGGTCCCCGCGTCTGGTGACGGTGAGAATGACTCTTTAGAACCACTTAATCGGCTTGTATTTACTCTTAACGACTCGCTTGATCAAGTGATTGCCGAGCCTATGGCTCGCGCATACTCTAATCTAACACCAGATCCCGTTGAGCAAGGGATAGCAAATGTGTTCTCGAATCTTGAAGAACTAACCAATGCAACTAACAGCGGATTGCAAGGAAAAATGGACGGTCTTGCATACAGTACAGGCCGCTTCTTGATAAACTCAACTATAGGACTGGCCGGTTTTTTCGATGTTGCAGGTAAATTTTTTGAGATGCCAAAACGTGAGCCAGAGGATTTTGGTCAGACATTGGCAGTTTGGGGAGTGGGCGAAGGGTCTTATGTGATGATTCCTTTTCTTGGCCCGTCAAGCTTGCGAGACGCACCATCGCGTTTCGTTGATACCTTCACAAATCCTTTAAGATATCACTCTAATGTCAGTTTGCGTAATAGCATGACTGGAGCTAGCCTCCTCTCTACTAGAGCAGGTCTCTTAGGGGTTGATGATTTAGTCTCGGGTGATGAATATGTTTTCGTTCGGGATATCTATCGGCAAAGACGGAGCTATTTGTCAAAAGATGGTGCCATTGAGGACGATTTTGGTGAAGATGACGACTACTAATTTAGTGCTCAATTAGATAAGTTTTTAGCGGCAAGCTTACATTTTATATACTCTCCATGACGGAGATGAATTAGTTCCGAAACCCGTCTTATAATGCCTTCTTCGTGCTTGTCTAGATGCCCGTCAGCGAAAGCTACATGCCACATTGAAGTCATCANCTGCATTTTNTGGCTTAGGTCAAAGTGTTGGTTGATATGACGAGTGAACTCATAGAGAGATGTTGCGTCNTCGACCTCAGCCTGAGACAGGGCAATCAATTCTTGAACATTTTCAGTACTCAAATTCAAAAATGTTTTTAAAGTTTCCGCTATTGATGTGAGTTCATNTTTGGAAAAATCACCATCGACGATCATGACCTCTATTAAGAGCGCTGCCATTGCTAAGTCTTCTGGACGTCTATCGGGTGGTTCGTCATTGTGAGTTTGAAGAATGTTTTTTTCAAAATAATCTTTTATCTGAGTAAACATGACTATAAATTCTTCAGCCAATCTTCGAGCTTCCGCTGATCAGAGACGAAACTTCGGATACCTTCCGCCAACTTTTCAGTAGTCATGGCATCCTCATTCAATTCGAATCGGAATAGTTTTTCGCTCGCTAAATCTGTCTCGATAACTTCCCCAGTTTTGNCAGCANANAGTTTACGAACTATCTTTCCCCGCCCGTTGCTTAGTTTATCCAACAATGCTGGGCTGATTGTGAGTTTATCGCACCCCGCCAGCTCGATAATTTGCTCTGTCGATCGAAAGCTTGCGCCCATAACCACTGTAGNGTAATTGTTTTGCTTGTAATAATTAAATATGCGAGTTACTGAAATCACCCCAGGGTCATTAGCCCCCTTTAGGTCAAGAGAATTATCATTAGCATTATACCAGTCAAGGATTCTGCCAACAAAGGGCGAAATCAGAAAAACCCCCGCATCAGCCGCTGCGGCAGCTTGAGTAAAGTTAAATAGAAGTGTTAGATTCGTATTGATTCCGCGTTTTTCTAGTTCTTTAGCAGCGGAGATGCCCTCCCAAGTTGAAGCCAGTTTGATAAGAACCTTTTCTGCACCAATACCCGCATCTTCATACATTGATATCAATTTCATNGCTTTTTTAATTGACGCTTTTTTGTCAAAGGATAGNCNGGCATCTACTTCTGTAGAAACTCTCCCAGGGATTATATCAAGAATCTTCTCCCCAAACCTCACCGCTAGANGGTCTGTACAGTAAGACATCTGCTCATCAGACGGAAAATTCAGATGTCGCACNTCGGATATAACGGAGTTAACCAGACTTTGATAAGCGGGCATTTGGGCNGCTCTTAACAANAGCGATGGATTTGTTGTTGCATCCTCGGGTTTGNATTGTTGTATAGCTTCAAAGTCACCGGTGTCGGCTACTACTGTTGTCATTGTTTTGAGCTGAGATAGCAAATTTGTCATATAAGGTGAACTTCCGTTTTCGTCAGGGCTTCCTTTAATACGCGGACATCGGCATTTGGTTTGCAGGCATTTTCGCTGATGTGTCGCCTGAATGATCTTGCCATCGGCATCCCGTGGAAAAGACCAAGTATATGACGTGTCAGCTGATGTAATTTTATGCCATTGGCAAGTTGATGTTCAATGAAGAGCGAGTATTCTTCGATTATNTGCTGTCGAGGTTTTGGNTNNCCATGCCTTTGATATATATCTCTGTCAACGGTCGCTAAGACGTACGGGTTAGTGTAGGCTTCGCGGCCCATCATGACCCCGTCAATTTTTTCTAGATGCTGCGAAGCCTCTTCTATACTCAACACTCCGCCATTAATAATGATCTCTAGGTTAGGGAAATCACTNTTTAACCTATAGACCTTCTCATAATCCAGTTTTGGTAAAGTCCTATTTTCCTTNGGACTAAGTCCCGATAACCAAGCTTTGCGGGCATGCACTAAAAACGTTTGACATCCTTTNTCAGAAACTGTGCCAACGAAATCACGCAAGAAATCGTATGAATCGTTCTCATCAATGCCTGTCCGATGTTTTACGGTAATGGGAATATTAACGGCATCAAGCATTGCGGAGACACAGTCCGCTGTTCTTTGTGCATCTTGCATCATTACAGCGCCAAATCGGGCATTCTGAACTCGGTTACTGGGGCATCCGCAGTTAAGATTAATTTCCGAGTAGTTAAATTCTCGCGCTATCTTGCAAGCCAACGCTAGGTCGGAGGGAACACAGCCGCCCAGTTGCAATGCNACAGGTGTTTCATCGTTATGTTTTTCGAGATATTTATGACTGTTGCCGTGTATGACAGCTCCCGTGGATATCATTTCGCTATATAAAACAGATTGCTTACTTATTAAACGCAAAAAGAATCTACAGAATCGATCAGTCCAATTCATCATGGGTGCAACGCAAAATTTCCTGTCAACTTTCAATATGAAAAGACCTGCGGATTTCCGGTTTAGATGCAAAATCAACTTGTTTAAAAAGAGCCCGGATCCTTGTCAACATTGAATTTAGTTTCTCCTATTTTTAATCTGAATTGCAGGCAGATTATAGTGTAATATTAATCGGTCTAGTAAGATCTGTCTGCTGTTTGCGCTTAAAAAGGAGTTTTACCGTGGTCAAGTATGTATTAGCCCTANTGATTTCANCCACGATAATGGGATGTAAAAATGAGACTGCTGAGCCATTAAGCGGCTCATCGGCTGTTGCAGACGGGGATGCGCAAGTTGAACTAAGCTCTGACTTTCCATCAGGTTTCCTTATCGAGTATATCCAACATTCTAAAGGGAAAAACTTCACTNAAGAGGCCTTATACCAAAAAGTAAGGGAGTGGAATGGAATTTTGGATAGAATGGAAAATAAATTACTGTTCTCAAATATTCTTATGCCGGTTAAACCAGACGGCAAAATTATAGGGCATTTTGCTGAGGGGGAGCTTAACTTTACATGGGCGATCGGTTGGCCATCCATGGAAGTGAGAGATGCCGCTTGGAAAGAGTGGATGGAAATAGGTCATCAACAATGGCAGGATNCAATCGAAGGTATATTCACTTACGACCCAAGCACAGTGATTTTTATGCCCACCATTGGTCGTCGACCCTCGGTTGAAAATGTTAGTGAAAATGCGGTTGTGGAGTTCAACCTCTGCACATTCAAGAATAGTAAGAATCNCNACGATCTAGCTAGTTTCCGGAAAAATTTTGATCTATTTGTTGATGATTATGAAGATCAGAATGGAGTCACATCTTACTTCTACTTTCTTTTAGACTTTGCTGGTGAATTGGCTCCTGCGGTTAAAGAAGAAGTTGATAAAAAAGAGTGGTCAGGCTACTTCTGGGCNAANGTTTGGTCATCTATGGAGGAGAGAGACAGTGGTCTCGCGTTTTATTCTGCCTCTGATCTGGCAAAACAAGCTGATTCGCTATCGTCTTGTGTTCCCANCCTTGCNACGGCTAAACGAATTCGTACGGAAAGCTAAATAATAAATTTAGGCTATTGTATTTNGCCTAACCTTGTAATGATCTTCTAGAANGCCTGNGCTTANTAAGTTTTGAGGTNCTTGANGAAAATAAAATAGTGAGGTTTGATATGAGTAAAGGTTTAAAGAGTCACGACACAGTTCAAACAAAGGTTGGTAGGTTGGAATCNGCCGCTGGAGACATACTAGTTGATACCACTAAGACGGAATGGGTCGATGGGGGAGGTGGCAGCAAGTTTCAAATCTTAAGAACCTGCTCGAAGACTGGGACCTGGGTGCTGTACGTTAATATGCAACCCGGAGCTGGTTTTCAAGCCCATCGCCATGAAGGTACCGGCGAATTCTTTATAACTAAAGGTGAGTTAATCTATGATGTTGGCAGAGCCGGGGTAGGCACCTATGGTTTCGAACCCGTATTTGCGGAACATTTCAGTGCTAGATGCGAGGTGGAGACAGAATTTCTAAACATTGGACATGGTTCAGTTACCTACTACAAAGAAGATGGTTCGATTGATTATGTTCTGAATGCTATGGATTTCATGCAACTTGGTGAGCATGAGATTGAGGTGGATGTCGGCACAAAGGAATGGGAGCGTAAAGAATAAAAGTANTACAGAGGTTTTTGTGAACAATTATTGCAAATGCAGTCTCCTTAGGCCGGTATACTTTGATATTGATTCGAGATCGAAGACTGCTAGCCTTGGTGATGGCCGGTCTCTTGGTTANGTATTAGATCTGCAATTTTCTAGATTAGTATCCGTTACACTGCAGTGAAACCGCCATCAACCGGGAAAACCGCCCCTGTGATCCACCGCGATTCGTCTGAGGCCAGAAAAACGGCCATTTGAGCGACGTCATCAGTGCTCCCAATTGACTTCATCGGATATTTTTTTGCCACTTTGCTTAAAGCTTCTTNCGCAAGAGACANTGACTCTTGNTCTNTATTCATTCGCTCTGTATATCTTGTGGTCAAAAGGGGCGTGTCGATAGCACCTGGGCAGATGACATTAATTCGAATGCCTTGCTTCGCATATTCAATTGCTGCCTGACGGCTTAACGATATAACAGCGCCTTTAGAAGCTGCATATGCCGCGCTGCCGGGAAAGCCACTCAAGGCTGATATAGAGGATTGATTGATTATAGAGCCATAGCCTTGCTCTAGCATATGAGGGATTACCGCCTGGTTTGATAACCATACCCCGGTAAGGTTGACTGACATAACTCGCTGCCAATCTTTCAAAAGAGTATTNGTTAGTGAACCCGACACATGAACACCTGCATTGGCANATAGTATATCCACNCGTCCAAATTTTTCTGCGGTTTCAGACACCATGCTGATAGACGATTTGTGATTTGAAACATCTGTGGCAATTGGGTGGGCTACACCTTTGATGTGTGATATTAAGTCAGCAGTTTCAGATGCAGCCTCGCGATCAATATCTGCACATACTACNCTGGCGCCTTGGCTCGCAAAATGAATTGCAGCCGCTCTGCCTATGCCCGAACCGGATCCCGTTATGATCGCAACTTTGTCTCTTAGTCTGGTTTCTGCAGCCATGATTGCTTTGCTTATAGCATTGATTACCCTATTTCTGGCTCAGGCCAGTTGAAAAGTATGACATGTTGGAGCTTTCTTTGTTTCCAGCCATAGAGTACCATTCAATAAAATTCAAGTGCTTGATAAACAATACAGATTCCTTACCTAGTTTGTGCTTTATTTAGAACGCGGGAGACAAGCTGCAGCGTCANTTCTTNGCGGCAGTGGGTAGTTCATTTGACAAAAAGTTTATCATGTCATAACTGGCTGATTCCTAAAATNTTTTGTTGTAAATTAATTGATTATGAGATCCCTATCTAACATGAATTTAGCCACCGAATCCACTGTTTATACTCTTTTCAGAGCAACAGCGCTTTGGCGGGATAGTGAGATCGCAATCCGTCATAAAGACAAAACTTGGAACTATGGAGAATTGCTAGAAACCGTTGATCGGTTAGCATATATANTGCGTGACCTTGGGCTAAAACAAGGNGATCGGTTAGCTATANTATCTGAAAATAGGCCTGAATATACGATGCTACAGTTGGCTTGTGCTCGCATCGGCGCGATTGTGGCGTGTCTCAACTGGCGCCTTGCTAATGAAGAACTCAAGCACTGCATTGATACTGTTACTCCGAAGGCTTTTTGTGTTTCGCTGCGTTTCAAAGCCAAACTAGCTGAAATTGNCCATGATAACCGACCGACGATCTTTGTTGACACTTGTTTGTCTAGTGCAGCCAAATCACAGAAAGACAATGGGCCATGCTGTGAAGATCCAGAAATGGGCCTCCTGTTGCTAAACACCAGTGGAACTACTGGTTGGCCGAAGTCTGCTTTAATTAGCCACCGGGCAGAGATAGCGCGAATGACCGTCTTACGAATGGATTTGGGGATTGAGCGTGGTGATGCGTTCCTCGCCTGGGCCCCCATGTTTCATATGGGTGGAACTGAACATACGCTTTCGTCCTTGATGATGGGCTCATCTGTGATTATTACTGACGGCTTAGACTTAGACGCCATGGTAGAAGCTATACAGAATTACCAGCTTGGATGGTTAATTCTTATGCCAGCAACAATCGAACCGCTTCTGCAGAGATTGAAAGAGACGAATTCGCGAGTGCATGGAGTGCGCGTAGTAGGCAGCATGCCAGACATGATTCCTGCGGCTTTAATTGCTGAAACCACTGTCCTATTCAATGCNCCCTATGCGAACNCCTTTGGTGCCACTGAAACTGGTTTGCCTCCCGCCACAGGACATTTGATTCCAGTCGGTGAAGTGCCTCATGATCTTGACAAGAAGCCAAGTTCGCTTTGCGAGTTTCGTATTGTGAATGATCAGGAAAAAGATGTGGCAATCGGTGAGGTTGGGGAAATGGTCTTGCGAGGACCTACGTTATTCAGCGGATATTGGAATGCTGATGAAGTAAATGCAAAAGACTTCCGTGGTGGCTGGTTTCACATGGGTGATTTGTTCCAAAGAAAACCTGCTGGCAGGTTGGAATTTGCCGGGCGATCTAAGTATATGATCAAATCTGGCGGAGAAAATATTTATCCTGCCGAGATAGAACGGNTCTTGTTGGCTGACGANAGAGTNGATGANGCGGTCGTAGTTCGCAAGCTAGACTCTCGCTGGGGAGAGATTCCAGTTGCTTTTGTAGTAGCAAAAGATCAATCTCTCGAAGCCAAAGATGTTGAAAACTTATGCAGGGCCCACCTGGCGGGTTACAAACGGCCCAAAGAAGTATTTTTTTTAAAGTTTGATGACATGCCGAGGAGCGATTCGGGCAAGATCATTCGTGAATCCTTAGAAAAGCGTCTGACCTAAAGGACTAGCTTTGCACGATTTTGAACGCCTAAGGAAATTTTAAAGAAAAACTCCAACCGGATGTCGGGGGAAGAAATTATATGAATGACGATACATATAGAGTTGGTGGTCCCTACGCCAAGTATGTCTTAGTGGTATTGATTTTTGTTTATGTGCTCAACCTTCTCGATCGCCAGATACTCTCCATCTTGGCCGAGGAACTCAAGGCGGATCTTGGTGTAACAGATGCGCAGTTGGGCTTCCTTTATGGAACAAGTTTTGCTGCATTTTATGCTATCTTTGGTCTGCCTTTAGGTCGTTTAGCGGATCTATGGATCCGCAAAAGCTTGATTGCAGTAGGGTTGGTCTTTTGGAGTGCTATGACTATGCTCTCAGGGACGGCTAATGGAATCGTTACTTTAGCTTTATATCGGTTTGGNGTAGGAGCGGGCGAGGCNAGTGCTACACCAGCTACCTATTCGCTTTTGTCAGATTGGTTTCCGCCGGAGAGACGCGCAACAGCGCTTTCAATATACTCGACTGGGGCATATATCGGCATGGGTGTGAGTCTCGGTATAGGCGGGCTGATTGTGGACTTCTGGAAAAATAGGTATCCGGTAAGCGCAGAGGCACCTTTGGGTTTGGAAGCATGGCAAGTAACTTTCATGATAGTGGGATTTCCGGGGATTCTGCTTGCACTGCTTGTCTACGCCATGCGAGAGCCTGAGCGAGGTATTAGTGAAGGTATAAAAAGTGACACGCATCCGCACCCTTTTCGGGAAACATGGTATGAATTGATGTCAATCATTCCGCCCTTTTCCATCTATAACCTGTATACAAATAGCAATGGCCGTAGCCGAGCGATAGGATTAAATCTTGGCGTTGCAGTTTTTCTTATGCTTTTGTCGACCATGCTCGCGAGAGCAACTGACGACGTGGCTCAATGGACTGTNCTTGGGGTCGCNTTTTACTGCCTATTCTCTTGGGCTCAGTCTCTAAGTTTGCGAGACCCTCCAACCTTTGCTCTTATTTTTAAGAGCAAGGCGCTTCGATATGTCAACTTGTCATACCCATTCTGCACCACCATTGTATATAGCTATAGTTTCTGGGTAACGCCTTATTTTTTGCGGAGCTTTGAGGTGGGTATNGCAGAAGCAGGTGTGGTGTTGGGNACAACTCTTGCCTTNTGCGGCGGTGTCGGGGTTGCTGCTGGTGGAATCATGGCAGACTTTTTGAGAAGCCGTCGACCTGATTTGCATGTTTACATGGCCGTCATTTGTGCGATTATGACAACTATAGCTGCGCATATTTTATTGAATGCAAAAGATCTGCAAACTGCTTATATTGCAAATGCTTTTGTTCAGTTCATGGCAGTNCTCTGGAGTGGAGCTGGTTCAAGCCTAGTTACTGAATTGGTATTGCCACGCATGAGGGCTACATCTTCTGCTTTCTATGTCGGGTTCAGTTCAGTCACTGGGCTCGCCCTGGGGCCATACCTTGTGGGTCGATTAAGCGATGCATANACAGCTCAAGGCGTGGNGCCAGGAGAAGCTCTTGGGGATGGCTTAAAGACAGTCTTATTTATTTACTTAGTCGTTGTTTTTTTTGCTGTTTTGGCTAGGCGTCATTATCTCGAGGACTATAATACACGAGTATCTCGTGCTGAGGCATATGGGGAGCCAGTTGCGCGATCATAACGGTGCCNTTCNTAGTGTTTGAGGATATTTTATTTCAAGAGCCATAAGACTCTGTATTTTGAGCATGATTCAATAAAACTCTACGAAACTGGAATACATNTGTCCCTTGNNTTANNAGTGTGNNCTAGAATTTCATTAGCGACCGTTGGNNCCAAAAAAANGTTACAATCTTGAGATGACCTTCGATTCATCAAGCTTCATCAAATCTCAAACNCGGCGTGCTGGCGTTTACCAAATGTTTGATGCTGATCATAAAATCCTATACATCGGCAAAGCTAAAAATCTCAGGAATCGTCTTTCAACATACTTCCATGCCTCAGCTGGCACAAGAAAAACTGCAGCCTTAGTAAGTCGGATAGATTCAATAGACGTCACTATCACTGAAACAGAGACAGAAGCACTGATTCTTGAGCATAACCTGATTAAACAGTATCGACCTCCGTTTAATATTTTAATGCGTGATGATAAGAGTTATCCCTANATTTTTTTGTCNGACAGGGATCCTTGGCCAAGAATATCCTTCCATCGAGGNGCGAAAAAGAAAAAGGGTACCTATTTTGGCCCATTCCCTAACGCAAGTGCTGTTCGAGACAGTCTTAGCTTTTTGCAAAAAACTTTTTTTGTGCGCCAGTGTGAAGATAGTTNTTTCAANAATCGATCTCGCCCCTGCCTTCAATATCAAATACANCGTTGCCGAGCACCGTGCGTGGGTTTGGTAAGTGACTCTGATTACTCCCAAGATGTNAANTTGACTCGATTGTATCTNGANGGNAAGGAGAAAAANCTGCTAAAACANTTGGAAACTGATATGGAGAGGAAATCCGAGGCTTTGGAATTTGAATCTGCAGCTAAAGTCAGGGATCAAATAGTTGCCATCAGGACAGTTCAGAGTGAACAGGTCATCGAGAAAGGGCGTGGGTTTACCGATGTGGTTGCCGCGGCTTTTTCTTCAGGCGTGGGATGTGTTCACACTCTCTATGTCCGCAAAGGACGGATACTAGGGAGCAAGAGTTATTANCCTAAAGCAAAAATAGCTCAGAATGCGGCTGAGTTGTTGACAGATTTTTTACCCCTAATTTATCTTGATGGGCAAGGCAGGCCGGATTTGCCGAATGAAATTCTAACCAATATTGAGGTTGCCGATGCNAAAATACTCACGGAAGCTATATCATTGCAAGTTGGCCGTAAGGTTCAGATCCGCAGTTCGGTGAGAGGGTTTCGGGCAAAATGGATTGAGTTGGCGGAGACGACAGCTGAGCAGAATTTGTCAGCAAAATTGGCTTCTAGGGAGACCCTTGGGCNACGTTTTGAGTCGCTTCGCAAAACTTTAAATTTATGTGTCAAACCNCAANGAATTGAGTGTTTTGATGTAAGTCATAGTAGTGGTGAGGCCGCAGTTGCATCATGTGTTGTTTTTGATGAAAACGGTGCCTCCAAAAGTAATTATCGACGATTTAATATTAATAATGTTAATGCTGGAGATGACTATGCGGCTATTAAACAAGCCGTTGGTAGAAGATTTGCCCGTATAAAAAACGGGGAGGGTTTGCTACCTGATGTGCTTTTGATTGACGGAGGTAAAGGTCAGCTGAGTGTGGTGAAAGAGACACTCTCAGATCTTAATATTAAAAGTATAAAACTTGTTGGTGTGTCTAAGGGCTCTACTCGCAAGCCAGGTTTGGAAACGATTATATTAGCAGATAAAGAAAACCGGGAACTCTCCGAGCTTGAAAAGCCGGCGCTCCATCTCATTCAGCAGATACGTGATGAAGCGCATAGATTTGCAATTAGCGGGCACAGACAACGTCGTGATAAGAAGCGACACACCTCTCTACTGCAAGGAATTCCCGGGGTTGGTCCGTCACGCAGACGCGACCTTATCAAATATTTCGGAGGAGCTAGGGAGGTCGGCAAAGCTAGTATTTCAGATCTGATGAAAGTACCAAACATAAACAAAAAAGTGGCGGAGGCGATTTATGCTGCTTTGTATAAAGATTGAAAGTTCGACCGGAAACGTAATAGAGTGGTTATCATGCTGAAAAACTGCTCCATAATTTAGGATTTGAAAATGTGGAATCTACCGAATCTGTTGACGCTGCTTAGGATTGCATTGATTCCGGTTTTTGTGAGCGTTTTCTATATGTCCTCTGAATTCAGTAATATTGCCGCTGCAGCGATTTTTGCCTTTGCTGCTATTACTGACTGGATAGATGGTTATGTTGCGAGAAAAATGGGTTTGGCAACATCCTTTGGTGAATTCTTAGATCCAGTGGCGGACAAGTTAATTGTTGCAGTCGCGCTTATTATGTTGGTAGAAGTGCATGAAACATTATTCATCGCTATTCCGGCGATGATCATTATTGGTCGTGAAATTGTGATTTCTGCATTGCGTGAGTGGATGTCTAAAGTCGGATCTCCCAATGCTGTAGCAGTGTCATTCTTGGGAAAAATAAAAACTTGGGCGCAAATGATTGCCGTTGTTGTCCTGCTAGTTGCAGAACCCGGGGAAAAAGAATTGGTTTTACTTGGATATTTTGCGATCTGTGTGGCTGCTATTTTGACGGTATGGACTATGATTGGCTATCTGATCCAAGCGCTGCCGCATTTGAACGACCACTTAGAAAAGTAGTTGTTGCTTTATTGTTTGTATCCCCTAGAATAACGCGCGTGTATGCATGCTGGGCTATTCGTGGATCGATTGGTAGCCTATCCAAAGGCGCGGTGGCAGAGTGGTCATGCAGCGGACTGCAACTCCGTTAACGCCGGTTCGATTCCGACCCGCGCCTCCATCGCTAGCGTCGTCAGACGTAGTTTTGATGGGTGAGTACTTAGAAAATATCTATTTAATTTTTTCTAACTCAATTACTGGACCAGTGGATTCATAGCACACGGCTTTTAGCCGATTAGAGTTATCCAGTCTATTCCCCGACCCTTAAAGCTCGTCGCGCGCTTGTCAATATCTTTTTCTAACATCATTTTCCCAATCTTGAAGTGAAGAGTAGGTGAGACCATTTAAAATTTGCTCAACAATATGCCCTTTCCAGTTTCGGAAAAGAATTTTTATTTTCCCTCCCTGTATAGTCATCTTTACTTTGCAGGGCCCCATTCTGGAGCAATTCAATGTTTTGATTATGGTTATGGTTGCGATCTCTGGGAACTCAGTCCGCTTAATCTCGTCTACCGTCCAACCTGCAGAGACGCAGATATTTTTCCAATCAAAACTCTTATCATTAACTAACTGCCATTGCTTTTGCAGGTATCCGCGATTTATCCAAGCATACACGACATAGGATACCACCAGAACCACAAAAACAAAGGTTAGGGGATTCCACTCCAACACGCTTCTCCCATAATTCGGTATTCGCTGTGCGAACAAATATAAAGCAAGAGTTTAACCAAAAATATCGTCGTAGCAAAGTGACACGGGAAGACAGTCTTAAAAGGTTAGGATGGACACAGTTAAGCCCGGCCGAGGGCTGCTTGGACGCGTTAAATGACAGAGCATGTGGTCATTGCAATTAAAGGTCATGCGACTCACTTGTCGGTTGAAAATCACTATGAAATTACTTATCCTTTGCGGATTACAATACCAAGAAGCAGGCAATCGCTATCGAATTTGCCCGGGTGGCGAAATTGGTAGACGCAAGGGACTTAAAATCCCTCGGAGGCAACTCCGTGCCGGTTCGAGTCCGGCCCCGGGCACCATATAAATCAATAGGTTACGCTGTTATATCCGTTTTAGTGGATTGCGAATAACTTAAAATGGGACAAATTTGGGACACTGACGCTCCAATTTTCAGCCCGAAAGCCTAAGCTCATTTCCAAGCAAAAACCGGATCCGAGCTGAGTCT
>NZXB01000018.1 GCA_002701765.1 Porticoccaceae bacterium | reverse complement strand
GTGTCGATGTCGGTTATAGCCTCGACAGCAAAAATTCCATCGCCATTGCTCTGAATCGGATCACTTTCCTGTTCATCTGTTTCATCCTCTATCTCGCCAACAATTTCTTCAAGAATATCTTCAATGGTCACCAGCCCAGAAACACCGCCGTATTCGTCAACTACTATGGCCATATGATAGCGATGTTCCCTAAATTCTTTTAGAAGCGCGTCGATACGCTTACTCTCCGGGATTATTGTTGCTGGACGAAGTAACGATTTGAGATCAAACGTTTCTTTCCCCAAGAGCAGAAGCGGAAGCAATTCTTTGGCAAGAAGTATGCCCAAAACATCATCTGATGATTCTCCGACCACTGGAAACCTAGAGTGCTGAGAGTTAATCACTATATCAAGGATTTCATCAAGACTCTTGTCATCCTGTAAGCTAACCATTTGCGATCGAGGGATCATTATTTCACGTGTTTGCAAATCAGAAACCTTTAAAGCGCCTTCCATAATGTGCAAAACACCGGCATCTATAATTGATTCATTTTGAGCGCTATGCAATATTTCAGTTACTTCATTTATGCTTGAAGGGCGAGGAATGAACGATTTTAACCAGCGCTTAAATTTTACAGCCTTGCTTTTTACAGCGTTTGTTTTTTCTTCATCAGTCATTGGTTATACTCTCCCCGCTAATACGGAGCNGGGTAATTAAGTTTGTTTAATATGNNAGCTTCCAAGCNTTCCATCGCAAAAGCTTCTGCGGAAGTGTTGTGATCATATCCCAAAAGATGNAGCACTCCATGAATAATCATATGAGCCCAATGTGCTTCCAAATTNTTGTTTTCTGCAGATGCTTCTCTCTCGATTATAGGCGCACAGATAATGATATCGCCCAAAATAGGAAGTGGTTTGGGCGTCACAGCCGAGAATGGGAAAGATAAGACATTAGTTGCTTTAGTTTTTCCTCGATACTTATTATTAAGTTCTGCCCCTTCAAGCTCATCGACGATACGCAAAACCAATTCCAACTCTGATTGTTCCAGATCTTGAGTTGCTATGGTAGCTTTTACCCAGCGTTCCATCATTTTTTTTCTGGGGATGTAGGAGCTCGGATCTGCGCATTGCAAATCCATACTAAGAATAAAAGTTTTGTTCCTTTTAGGTACTTTCATGGGCGTCATATGCATCCACAATGCATTGGACGATTGGATGCCTGACCACATCATGATTTTTAAAATGGGTGAAACTTATTTCACTCACCTGTTCTAAAACCTTACACGCATGTTTTAGGCCAGACGCGACTCCTCGNGGCAAGTCAATTTGTGACATGTCGCCAGTTATGACAGCCGTCGACCCGAACCCAATGCGAGTCAAAAACATTTTCATCTGNTCCTTGGTGGTGTTTTGACTTTCATCCAAGATGATAAAAGCATCATTCAGAGTTCGTCCTCGCATATATGCTAGCGGTGCAATCTCGATCACGTTGCGTTCTTGNAATTTGGCGACAGTTTCGAAGCCGAGCATNTCATGCAGGGCATCATAAAGCGGCCTTAAATATGGATCTACTTTTTGTGCCAGGTCACCCGGCAAAAAGCCCAACCTCTCGCCCGCTTCTACTGCAGGCCGAACCAACAAAATTCGATTCACCTCATCGCGAGACAGNGCTTCTNCAGCGCAAGCAACAGCAAGGTATGTTTTGCCAGTCCCAGCTGGGCCGGTCCCAAAATTAATGTCATGTGTCTGTATGGCTTGAACATATCTCTGTTGATTTAGCCCACGAGTCCTTATATTACCTTTCTTCGTTCGGATAACTGAGGGAGAATTCACTTTAGTATTTTGCGCNATATGTCTAACAGTATCAGCCGGAACCCTATCGTCTTTTCTTTGCTGTAATTGAAGATGAACGTCTTGAGGGCATAGATTACTCTGCTGAGACGTCAGCTTGTAGAGTTGGCTAATTGTTTCTGCAGCGCANTGAGTCGAATTGTCCGGCCCATAAAAATAAAAAGTGTGGTCACGACGCCTGATTTCTATGTNGAGACGCTTTTCAATTATTTGTATATGTTCTTCCAATTGGCCACAAAGTGTCGCAAGACGGCGAGCATCAAAGGGCTCGAGTATTAGACTCATTCCGGGTTTCGTAGACAGTTCTTTCAATCGNTGTTATCGAACCTCTTTTTCTAAAACAGCNCNCAAGCATACAGCGGAACGAACCNAAGGGTAAAGCTCTGATTTATTCAAAAACTGGTTTAAAGTATTCAAGAACTNAACGCATGCAGTAAAAAGCAAGAATTGCGTTCTGCGGCAGGAGACTATAGTTAAGCTGAATTAAAAAGGTCTGCTCTCAANGAATTTGGCAGAGCTTCGGTTATCTTTGCATCAACGAATTGACCAATTAGGGCATTGTCGTTGGCGTTGAAGTTTACTACGCGGTTGTTTTCAGTCCGACCTTGAAGTTGACCNGGGTCTTGCTTTGACATACCGGTTACAAGCAATTTTTCTNTATCGCCGACCATTCGTCTGCTTATCATTTGAGAGTGCTGACGAATTCTGGCTTGCAGCATAGACAAACGTTCCTTTTTTTCCTCCATAGNAGTTTCGTCATTAAGATCTGCTGCNGGNGTGCCGGGCCTTGCGCTATANATNAAGCTAAAGGAGGTATCAAATCCTACATCATCTATTAGTTGCATCGTTTCGGAGAAATCGTCGTTAGTTTCACCGGGAAAACCTACAATGAAATCTGAAGAAATACTGATGTTGGGTCTGTATGTGCGGATTCGACTGATTATAGATTTGTATTCATTGGCCGTATATCCTCGTTTCATGGCCATGAGGACCTTGTCGGACCCACTCTGGATAGGCAAATGCAAATGACTCACTAGTTCGGGAACTGTCTTATAAGTCTCTATCAACGAATCAGTGAATTCAGCNGGATGTGAAGTTGTGAAGCGGATTCGATCAATACCCTTGATGTCTGCGACGAAGGATATAAGTTCGGCNAAATCGCAGGAGGACCCGTTTTCCATTTGACCGCAGAACGCATTCACGTTTTGACCGAGCAAATTAACTTCCCGAACNCCCTGTCTAGCAAGAGATTGCACTTCCGAAAGCACTTCTGCCACCGATCGGCTCACCTCCTCACCCCGTGTGTAGGGAACGACACAAAAACTGCAATATTTTGAGCAGCCCTCCATTATGGACACGAAAGCGGAAGGACCATCAGCATGAGGATCTGGAAGTAAGTCGAACTTTTCCATTTCTGGAAAGCTGATATCTACAACTGTTGTTTGATCCACTTTGCGAGTTTCGATCATCTCGGGCAAGCGATGCAAAGTTTGTGGTCCAAAGATCAAGTCGACATAGGGAGATCGTTTAGCTATGGATTCGCCTTCTTGACTGGCAACACANCCTCCAACTCCGATTATCAACTCTGGATTTTTGTCTTTAAGATGCTTCCAGCGTCCCAACTGATGGAATACCTTTTCCTGCGCTTTTTCCCTTATCGAGCATGTGTTGAGTAAGATGATATCAGCATCATTGGGATCATCCGTAGGAATCATTTGGTGACTCTCGCCTAAAAGATCACGTATTCGGGATGAATCGTACGCATTCATTTGGCAGCCATGAGTAACCAAATGAAGTTTTTTTTCTAATTTTGAAATCATCAAACAAACTTTGCTGATTATTAAGGCACCACATTATAACTTTGCACCCTCAATTCGCAAGATAAACAGGTGCGTTAGATTTCCGTTGTGCTATCATTGCGCCTCAATCATAGCAAGAGAAATGTTGTGTCAGAGAAAACCACCGACCCAATTTATCGAGTAAGATTTTTCAACCAGAATGAGGTTTATGAAATCTATGCTAAGCATGTTTTTCAAAGCGACCTCTGGGGATTTTTAGAGGTCGANGAATTTGTTTTCGGTGAACGAACTCAGATGATAGTAGACCCNGCCGAAGAAAAATTAAAAACAGAATTCGGTGACATTAAGCGAAGCTTTATCCCCATTCAAGCTGTTGTCCGTATAGACGAGGTTGAAAAAGAAGGGACCTCAAAAATCACTGAGGTCAGCGGCAGTAATATCAGTGCCTTTCCCTATCAGCCAATGGTCGCAGGGAAACCCAAAAAAGATTAGCGCNGATTTTNCCTGTTGTTAGTAGCCGAAAAAATTGAGTTAAAAGGGCTCNAGCCATGCAGGAAATTCAGCAGTTGTTACCGTATGATTTTGCTCGCTCTAATCGTCTGTTGGTTGATCAGATTGGCCGTCAACTCGTCTTGGCTCCCGGCGTAAGTGCTTGGGCAATAGCGGAGGTTAGCCGAAATTTCGGGGAAAATTTGGGCATAAAAAAGGTGGATGATACCTCCTTCGAAAGTTTACTAAGTGATCTTTACAGCGACCGCCAGACATCTTCCGAATCAGTGATGGAAGACATAAAAGATTTTGTCGATATAGAGTCNGCTGCGGCTGATCTTGAAGAGGTTGCAGATCTCCTTGATGCAGAGGATGATGCGCCGATTATCAGATTATTAAATGCAATCTTTGCGGAGNCGCTAAACGAAAGAGCTTCAGATATACATATAGAACCTTATGAAAAAAACGCTTTGGTGCGATTTCGTTTGGATGGTGTTTTACAAACGGTTCTTACTCCCTCAGCGCAGATCACACCGTTGCTGGTATCTCGTATAAAGGTAATGTCAAAACTAGATATCGCAGAAAAACGTTTGCCCCAAGATGGTCGAATGACTGTTAGGTTGGGAGGCAAGAACATAGATTTGCGAGTTTCTACAATGCCCTCTAGTCATGGCGAAAGGGTGGTTATGCGTTTGTTGGACAAGGAGGCCGGCAAACTGAAAGTGGATGATTTGGGAATGCCCTCACACATTAAAACCGGGTTAGGCGAGCTTATAACCCGCCCGCATGGAATTATTTTGGTGACTGGCCCAACNGGATCAGGCAAAACGACTACTCTCTATGCTGCGCTTCAACAGATGAACCGGTCCGAAAGAAACATAATGACAGTCGAGGATCCCGTAGAATATGATTTGCCCGGTATCAGTCAAACACAGATTAATTTGCGAGCGGGCATGACCTTTGCTANGGGACTTAGAGCCATTCTTAGACAAGATCCGGATGTTATTTTACTAGGGGAGATTCGCGATGGAGAGACAGCTGAGATAGCAACTCAAGCGAGCCTAACCGGACATCTCGTGTTGTCTACATTGCACACTAATACTGCTGCGGGAGCGGTGACCCGTCTTCATGATCTTGGCGTTGATAGTTTTCTTTTGTCCTCTACTATTCGGGGCATTCTTTCGCAAAGATTGTTGAGAAGACTGTGTGTCCACTGCAGAGAAACTGTCAAGCTAAACACATACCATATAGAACAATTGGGGCTGGATGCTGCTGCTAAGATATATGAACCTCGGGGGTGCAGTAGTTGCAAACACTCTGGTTACGATGGGCGTCAAGCTTTGTTTGAATTGGTCAAGGTGGATGCCTCCTTGCAATCAATCATTCATGAGGGCTCGGGTGAGATGGATTTGGAAACAGCAATAAGACAAACAGTGCCTAGCATTCGTGAAGAAGGCCTGCGATTNGTNGAGAGAGGCATTACAGCGATTGAAGAAGTACTGCGCGTTTCGAGTATCTAGCCATGCCAGCCTATGATTATTCCGGCTACGACACAGCAGCNAAAATTAAGAAGGGGGTGATCATAGCGGACTCCGAGCGGCACGCTCGTCGGCTCCTGAAAGAACAAGATTTACTTCCCGACTCTGTGAAAGAGGTCANCAAGNCTCATCCGGGAGCCATTTTTAGTTGGCGAGAGACGCGAGTGAATAATTTTGATTTGGCCGTCTTGATGCAACAACTTGCTATCCTGATTCAATCGGGCCTCCCGCTTGAGGAGGCTCTCAGGATTACAACCGAGCAAGCAGAAACAGACAGCCAACGCAGAATGTTGCAGAGCTGGCGAAGCGAGATTAATGAGGGACGAAGTTTTTCGGATGCGCTAAGCCGCTCGCCATACAAGATTCCTGATAATGTTATTGCTGGAGTGGGTGTGGGTGAGGAGAGCGGCCACCTTCATAAAGTGCTACAAAGGTTGGCAGAAGACATTGAGACGAGTGCGGAAAACCGGAAAACACTCGCGCGTTCAATGATTTACCCATTGGCGCTATTAGCGACTTCGTTGATTGTGATTGTAATCATGATGATCTGGGTAGTTCCCAAGATCACAATCATTTTCGCTAGCTCTGATCGAGAGTTACCATTGGTTACTAAGCTGGTAATGGGTTTAAGCAGTTTCACGACAGAATACGGTATATTCGTCTTGATGATTTTTCTTTCCATAATGGTTGCTGTGAAGAGGCTCTTAAGGAACATGGATAGAAGACGACGTTGGCACCAAATTTTGCTCGGTATGCCCGGGTTTGGTCGGTGGATATATATGGCTAANGTAGCTGACTGGGCTNGGAGCTTGGGCGTCTTGCTTTCAAATGGNGTCCCAGCTCTGGCAGCTTTGAAGATTTCATCAGGTGTTTTGCAAAATAGTTACCTTCGAGGACAACTGGAAGCGGTTACCGAAGCCATGCGTCAGGGGAGTAGCTTAAAAAACGCACTTGATCGCAATCTTTCCAGCAGCGGATTTTTGGTGCAGATGGTTGCAAGCGGCGAGGCGTCCAGTGAGCTCGACAAGATGTTATTAAGAGTTTCGGATTATTATACCTTGCGGTTAAAAAATGCGGTGGATGTTTTTATGAAGCTCATCAATCCAATTCTCATAGTCTTGATGGGTTTAGTGATTCTGTCAGTGGTCGCAGCAGTCATGCTGCCCATTATGGATATGAATAATATGATTTAGGTCACGTTTNAGTTTGGGGGAGGGGATTAACACAATGAACACTTATTCTGACACAAAGAGATGGCAGGGCGGCTTCACCTTAATTGAAATGATGGTCGTTGTTGTTGTGATTGGACTTCTCGCAGCGATGATTGGTCCTAGGCTGTTCAATCAAGTTGAGAAGGCGCAAAAAATTCGAATAAAGCAGGATATTCGAGCAATTGAGAGTGCGCTAAAGTTTTATAGGCTGGATAACTATCGCTACCCTACTCAGTCGGAGGGTCTGGAGGCTTTGATAAATCCTCCTAGCAGCGCGGAGCGGTGGAACGGACCGTATCTAGAAGATATTCCCCTAGACCCTTATAAAAACCCATATGTTTTTGCCAATCCGGGAACCCATGGAAAGGAAGTGGAGGTTTACACTCTTGGAGAAAACCAGGTGACTGGTGGGGAGGGGATTGACAAAGATTGGGGGAGTTGGAATATACAAGAGATTCAATAGCAAGAGTTCAATGCATGTTTATGCATGAAACCAAGCGCTACCAGGATGGGTTCACTCTTTTGGAGGTTCTGACGGTTACTATAATCGTTTCGATATTGACGAGTATGAGCGTGCTAGCCGTCAATCAGGCATTCCAGAGGCGACATTCCAGTCACGCAGATCAGTTATTGATCTGGTTGCAGCAGTTATCGGAGCAGTCAGCGCTCACTGGTGTTGTATATGGCGTTAGCCATACTAAATCGGACTCGGAGTATAAATTAAAGCCGTTGGTGTACTTTAGGAACCGCTGGTTGGAGACTACCTCAATTTCTCCATTTATTGTGGATGCTGATGCTGAAATCAGATGGAATATTTCAGTTGATAAACACTCAATCTCGCCAGTTGACCGAGCAGCGGACGGTATGTCCAGCCCTGAATCAGAATTCAACGCCTCAGAATCAGGCTTACTGCCAATATTGGCTTTTATGCCTGACGGCTATATAGAGCCAGATAATCAACTGGAGCTTAAATTTGAAAAATCGTCTAGAGTGTATGAGTTCTCATGGAATTATAAAACTGCCAGTGTCAAGATGGGTAGCTATAACCAATGATAGCTGAAACAAGTCAAAAGGCAGGGCGGAAGAAATGTCAAATTTGTGGGTTCACGCTTCTGGAAGTGGTAATAGCGCTGCTAATCCTCAGCACAGTATTAACCAGTTCCCTGCAATTGGTTCACCGTTATGCTGATCAGCGCATAACGATGCAGGATCGGATCGCGGCCAACCAGGTCGCATGGAATCGGCTTATGGAGCGTTATCAAATTGCAGAAAACTGGATCCCTGCGAATGGGCTCGGGGCCCTGCGTATAAGAGGAGTAGATGAGGAATCTGATCGCAATTGGCAGTGGGAGTTAAAAATAGAGGAAGCCGCTGGTCAGAACCTTTCTCGTTACAAGGTTGAAGTGTATTCGCAAAATAGTGGTGATTCTGAGGCCAAGCTAGCAGTTTTCATGGTGGACCGGGAATATTAAATGGGGGCAGAGTATAGGCAAAAAGGCTTTACACTCATTGAAGTGATTGTCTCCCTTAGTCTGTTAGCCGTCATGTCGGTTATGGCTTATCAGGCATTGACNGTGGTTCTAGATGCCAATGAACGCAGTCGTGATTTAGCGAAGCAGCAGCAGAGGTTGCATCGGGCATGGAAGATTATTGGCCGCGACCTTTTGCATATGCGAGCGCGTCCGTTTTCTGATGGCTTGGGAAAAATAGAGAGGCCCTATGAAACGGACCCAAGTGAGTTTGGATTGCGATTTAGCCGGGGAGGAGGTCCTTTGCTGGAAGCAAACCCAAGCGGGGTGTCTCGCGTCTATTACACTATCAACACAGACCAGCAACTTCAGCGCACCTCTTGGGCAATTACCGCTTCACCGAGAATTATTGAAGGGACGACAACCATATTGATCGATGAAATAGAAGAGGTGATCGCTGAACATCTCTCTTCGGAAGGCATTTNCACTAGAGATTGGCCGCCTATTAATGCCGAGCAGGAAGCTACTTTGCCCCGCATGATCAAGATCACAATCCTTTTGACGAATGGACTGACTACGTCGCGCCTGTTTCCCGGAGTCGTTAGTGAGTAGAGAAAGAGTAGCTAATCGAAGCGCGGGTGTCGCTCTTTTGGCCGCTCTCATTCTCATTTTGGCACTGGTGATGGTCTTAGGAAATATTTTCTACCGCCATCAGATCGATGTCTCACAATCTAGCGCCATCTTGCATAGCGATCAGGCATTGCTAATGGTNCTAAGCGCAGANGGTTGGGCTCGGCAGCGACTTTCTGATAACCCTAGAATGGACAATATCGAAGTTGATCATCTGGGAGAAGTTTGGGCCCAAGCATTGCCAACCCTTCCAATTGAGGGAGGTGTCATAACTGGATGTATCCGTGATCTTCAAGCCAGATTAAATCTTAACAACTTTGCCCTCTATACGTCTGAATCATTGGAACTTGANTTGAATATAGANGATGATCAACCCATGGGCATGGTGCAGCTGTGGAAGCGTCTATTGGAGTTATCGAATATACCCTATACCCATGCTCGATCTGGCGCGTTAGTAGATTGGTTAGATAAGGACTCAGAGACAGTCAATGAATGGGGGGCAGAACAGGGAGATTATGACGGTCTGAGGATACCGCGCGTTGTGGCTAATACGCTGATGACTGATGCGAGCGAATTAGCTGCCATCAAAGGATATCAGCACGATGAATTTCTTGCTCTTATGCCTTTAGTTACTGCACTTCCTTTGTCAGGTCGATCATCCTTGGGCACAGCCATAAACATAAATACTGCGCCTATGTTTCTGTTGTATGCAATGGCTGGGCCATCAAATGAAGAATTTGTTGAGGTTGTGCTTTCAGCTCGGAATGAACGAAGATACTATGATTCGCTTGCTGAGTTTCATGATGAGCTGGAGCGAACTCTGCCATTGACTAGAAGAGAGATCGAAACTCGATGGCCATTAGGAATTTTAGACGTTCGCTCGAATTTTTTTCAGCTTTACATTGACGTATCGCTCGGAGATACTAATCTCCAGGTTACCAGCATAATAGACCGCCGCAAAGATGCCTCNAACCCCACTATACTGGCGAGAGAAATTTCNGTGGTGCCAAAGTTTATACGCCCATTAGACAGCTCAATGAATNACACCGATATGGATGATGAAGAAAATTTAAAGACTGGAAGTCAGGATATTGATACATATCACTTGCAGACTGCTTGTAAGGCGATTGGGGTGTAACTTGCAGAGCGCTGTAATAGACCATGTTTACAACCTTGATAAACGTCTTCGAGGTGACAATATTGAATCAAATCCAGCAAGTTTATGGATCCCCTCTGAACGAGTTGCAATCCATCGCATCGCCAAGCCAACCGCACCCAGACGGAAGTGGCTCGGCTTAGTTCCATGGATTCTTGAAGAAAAGATTTTGCAGCCCGCAGAAAAGACTCACTTTGTTATCGGACATGATGCTACCGACGAATTGGTTGATGTGTTCGCGGTAAGCAAAGATGATTTAAATACTTGGGCTAACGTGGCTCGGAATGCTGGTTTTGCACCGATTCAAATGACCCCGGATTACTTCGCGCTTCCTTGGGATGAAGGACGAATAAGTATGGCTTGGCGAGAAGGGTATTTTCTGGTAAGACATTCTTTTTCGGAAGGATTTTCGGCCAAGCCCGATCTTGCATGGGCAATGATAGAAAGCCTATTGAGGAATGCCAAAATCCCTCAACGCTTGTCAATTAGCGTTCCTGATGCGGAAATAATCCCTCAACACCTCCGAGATCAGGCGGAGGTGAATAATGCATTTCTGGATTGGCAGATGATAGATATGGGGTCAGAAGTGAATTTATTATCGGGCGACTACCGTCCAATTCTAAAGGGACGCCAAGCAAACCTTTGGCAGCTAAATATAGCTGGTCTTGCCATAACCGTCATGTTGCTTGTGGCCTATTTTAATGTTTTGTCAACTAACCTCCTGAGGGATTTGAACGCGATTGAACGTCATTTGACGAGTAGCTTTGATCATGTGTTTCGAGGCCAGAAGGTGTCACCCGAGCAAGTGCAAACAGCTGGGCGAAAGGAAATTACTCGATTAAAAATACAGGGTCGGATTTTAAATACTGAACCGATTGCGGCACTGATTTCCTTGGAGGAACTGATGAATAACTGCGAGTGCAATCTCGTGGCGTTGAAGGCAGATCAGCATCAAATTACCATCCATTTGGAAGGTGGAAAAAAATTGTTGGCTAGAAATTTGAGTATAGAAGGCTATAGTCTCAACATAGAGAGGGAGACCGATAAAACGGATGAATTTATTATGGTCATAAGACCCGAGAGCACTTCATGAATTACTTCTCCAATGCTACGCGACTAATTGGCGGTCTGAGATCAAGGGACCGGAGAGCATTAATGATTGGAGTCGGCGCAGTGGCTGGGGTTTTGGTTTTTATTCTAGTGGAGTCGCGATGGCAGTCATATATCGACATGCGGCAGGTGCTCTCAGATAGGAAAGCGGATCTAGAGTGGATTGGCAAGCAGGTTCCGATCATTAAAAGCCTGCAAACTGGCTGCACTCGCGAAGTGATCGATGGAATGGCCAGTAGGGAGTTTCTGACAATGTTAGTTCGGCGCAACCAGCTTCAATTGAGTCAATTAGAATTTATGGGTGACAGCATTACGGTGACGGTTTCATCGAGTAATACCAATGATATCTTGCGCCTCATGGAGCAGATTGCCTGNGGAGGGCTGATGATCANNCAGCTGAATATAGAAAAAGTCTCTAAGTTCTCGGAGAGTCTGAACTACCGAGCCGACTTGGATCTAAGGGCCGAGCCTTCGCTTTGAGCATGTGCTTGGACGATTTTGCCCTTTTTGATGCTAAAGGTAGATGACTTTTAAGGAGATAGCTTTGATAGCAAGGTCGGAACAAATTTTTGATTTTCTTGGGGGTGGGTCTTGGAAACGAATTATTGGCTCGGCCAGTGTCCTCCAAAGGGTTTTAAGCTTAATGNTATGTCTTATGATTATTAGTTTGTTGTTTCTGGTCACCTCTGTTGAAAGGAAGTCCCTCGATATGGCAACTGTTCCGCAGACGCGTCTTCCTCCGGCGAATAGTTGGAATTGGTTTGCTAGCTCATTTGCACCTAAGCCGGTATTCCGAGAGAACAAGGTGCTTCCTGAGGCAAGTATTAACGCAGACCTCTTAGGTATACTTATCACTTCGGAGATTGCAACTGCCACAATAAAATATGCCGGTATGCGGGAAAAAGTGTACCTCAAGGGTGATCGATTGGGGACCAACATGATAATTTCTGAAATTGAACCCAATAGAGTAGTCNTAGAGGGCAAAGGTTCTAAGGAGCAGATTACACTAAAAAGACCTGAGTCAATTTTTGAATCGACCTTGGACCATGATAATAAAAAGGTTGGATTAAAGGAGGGTTTTGCTATTGCTAACATGTTTGGAGCAGTGCCCGTTAGTTTAGGCAATCAAGATGGTAATTTTGATTCGGGATTTAGGCTGAATAGCTTGTCGACTGAGCTGCGATCTTTAGCCGATGTCGAGGATGGAGATGTCATCGTTGAGGTAGACGGTTCGGCTGTGAATGACCTTATTAAAAACACGGAGGATTGGAAAAAGTTTGCTTTAGAAAGTAATTTGCCACTTAAGGTAATNCGTGACGGNAGAGAAGTCATAGTTTATGTTAATGCTGCAAGCTTGGCACAAAAGATGTTNCCNATNTTGGGAAAAATCGACTANTAATTTGANAGTAAGGGTATTGAAAATTGCTTAAAAAAATTAGCATTCATAAGCTGNTGGGCCTACTTTTAGCGCTATTTTCTGNNATAGAAAGCANTGCGANGGAGGAGGTTCGAATTAANTTTCGAGATGCCGATATTAGAAGTGTTATCGAAAGCGTTGCCGAAATCACTGGTAAGTCTTTTGTGCTCGACCCCCGAGTGAAGGGGAAGGTAACCATAATTGCCCCAAGGCCNATTGATGNTGATTTGATCTANGANTCGGTACTTTCGGCTATTCAAGTTCAAGGTTTTCAAGCCGTGCAAGATGGCGCGGTAATAAGAATTATTCCCTTTAGTCAAGCTTTCAACTTTGCTGGTGGCGCTGGGGGCAACGAGATGCGAACTGAAGTGGTTCNNATAAANCATGTTCAGGCCGCCTCTTTGGTTTCTGTGTTAAAACCGATGCTTAGCAATGGTGCTCGATTGATGGCNTATGCGCCCAGTAACTATCTNGTTGTATCCGATATTGAAACAAACATCGAGCAATTAAAAGATTTTGTAAGCACCATGGATGANCCGGATAGCTCAGCTGTCGAAGTCATAAACCTAATNCATATCTCCGCGGCTGAGGCGGTNCATATAGCGGGNCAACTAAAGCAACTTCAGAAACAGGAATTATCACTTGTNGAAGACAGNTTAAATAACAGAGTGATNGTTAGTGGGCCCGGNATGGCGCGCTCGGCATTTAGGAAGCTGCTTNTTAGTCTTGATGTCCCTTCTTTGAAGACGGGGACTGTCGAGGTAATATACCTCGATTATTCGCGNGCCTCNGAGATTCAGTCNGTATTGTCGGGAATGTTGGATTCGGAAACATTTTTGAGATTGGCGGGTCAGCCAGTGGGGGATGGAAAGNAGAATGCGACATATAAGATAGAGATTGACGAATTGAACAANGCCATAGTNCTCGCCGCGCCCAGAGAGGTNATTNTTGAATTNAAAAATGTGGTTAGGCANCTGGATTTACCCCGNCCGCAAGTTTTAATAGAGGCAGTNATTGCTGAACTGTCCGAGAACCAAGCAAAAAACCTCAGTGCGCAGTTGGTTTACTCGAGCAGGAATCGCGGNGCTTATCTGACCAATTTTGATGGGGTGTTAACAGGGCTTCTTGGCGTTGCGATAAACGATGAAAGCAATTCTTCTCAGTCAGCTATTGCTGGNGCTNTGCCCAATACNGTTNTGGGGGCTGTGGGNGATTACNACGANGCATCCGGGAAGGGAATGGGTCTNCTTGTTCAGGCNCTCCAGACCGATGCTGCAACTAANATTCTTTCCACCCCATCTGTTGTGACGCTNGATAATGAANNGGCTAGCCTGAGNGTTGGGGAGGAAGTCCCGTTTCAGACCGGTAGTTACACAAATAACAGTACGGGTAGCCTTAACTCCAATCCTTTNACCACTATAAATCGTGAGGAAGTAGGAGTGATACTTAAAGTGAAGCCCCAAATTAGTAAAGGTGATGCGGTNCGACTTGAAATAGAGCAAGAGTCCTCCAANGTAAACGAAGGGGGNATTGTAGGATTACAAACGACCTCNAAAGCTACTATGCAGACCAACGTGATGGTTCAAGACGGAGAATTATTGGTNTTGGGGGGCTTAATTGAGGANTCAGGAGNGGACACCTCTGCAAAGGTGCCTNTATTAGGCGATATTCCTNTGCTTGGTCGGTTGTTNAGGCAAACCGGNANGTCATCTGGCCAAAGTGTAACAATGATGTTNATTCGTCCTACTATTATNAGGACTGCTGAGGATGGACGGTCTGTNACTAGAGGTCGTTTCGATCATCTCATTAAAAGAGATCTAAGTGGAAATGACGATTCAACCTTCATGGCCCCTCGACTAAAATCGTTTTTTCCAGANGGTGAAAGTATGAATCCGAATGAAAACAAGCTCCCGCCAAAAGAATGATCGCCTGCATANTAAACTNGAGATTGGGAGTGAAAAATTGGATTCATCACGGATATTNCATTGACGCTTTANCTTAACCACTTCGGCTTGCAACGGGAACCCTTTTCCATTGTTCCGGATCCAAGCTTCCTTTATCCGAGCCCTCAGCATCGTCAAGCGGTCGCGCACTTAAAATATGGGCTCGACCGGGAGGGGGGATTTATTCTCTTGACAGGGGAAGTGGGGACTGGAAAAACAACATTAACTCGGATTTTGTTAAAAAGTTTACCTGCTCATATCCGAGTCGCATATGTTCTTAATAGTAAATTGGAGTCAAGTGATTTACTGGCCAGCATTTGTCATGAGTTGAATATTGCGCTTTTAGACCAAGAAGGAATTTCTCACACCAAGATATGCACAGACGCAATCTATCGAGATCTATTAGCTGCTCATGCCGATGGGAAGAAGACACTTATTGTTGTTGAGGAGGCTCAAAACTTAAATTTTGATGTATTGGAGTCTCTTCGGCTGCTAAGCAACCTAGAGACAGAGACCCATAAACTTTTGCATATTCTGTTAGTGGGCCAACCTGAGTTACTCCCAATACTGGCTAAAACTGATCTGCGTCAATTAAATCAGAGGGTCGTCGCCAGATTTCATCTGCAGCCATTAGATAAAACGGAAATAGCAAATTATATCAATTACCGTCTTCATAAAGCCGGCGTTGAGCAACCGATATTCAATAGAGATTGCGTTAAGGTTTTGTATAAACTGACTGATGGAATACCTAGGCTTATAAACTTGGTGTGCCACCAATCGCTCCTGGCGGCTTATTCAAACAGCAGCTATAGTGTTTCTGGAGCTCTTTTAAAATCAGCTGCAACTGAAATTCTATCTGATTCGAATAGTCGAAGCTCGGTCGGGCAGAAAAAATGGATTGCGAATTCACTGCTTTTTATTTTCTTTGCTCTGGTTTGCTTAGCAATTTATTCCTTTACCAAGGACAATGGAAATTTCCTGCCAATCCAAATTGATTTAACTGATCAAGAATTGGCGGAAAAATCACCCAGTGGCGATAAACGTATCGAAATTGACGTTAACCAAAATTTAGATTCGATTTTTTCTCCAGAACGGCAACTATTACAGCTTTGGATCTCTGAACCACTGGTTTGGACTATTGATCGAACTTACAGTGAATCTATAGATTTCTATGGTTTAAAAATGAAGAGTTTTGAGAGCTTAAATTTTGAAGATCTTCTAAGGATTGATAGGCCAGGAATCGTAAATTTAGTTGATTACTCAGGAGGGTATACGGTTCTGCTGACTAAAATTAATGGTACCGAATTGATACTGACTGCTGAGGATGGCTCAAGGACTATAAGATATGATGAGTTCATTAAAAGCTGGGATGGGTCGTTTAAATATTTGTGGAAGCCGCCAAAGGGTTATGGATTGTTAAAGAAGGGGGTGTCGAATCGGCCTCTAATTGANTGGTTGCAATCTCNTTTGATGCTAATGGATCANGAGTATGAATGGGTTATTACTGGGGGTCATTTTACGGAGGCTATTCGCCTTAGGGTTGTTGAGTTCCAAGAGCGACATCAGCTTCTTGCGGATGGTATTTTAGGCGATCAAACTACTATGATGCTTAATACACTCACTGATCCGAGTATTCCATCGTTAAGGGGAAGATAAGCACATGTCTTACATTTTGGATGCTCTTAAGAAGGCCCAACATGATAGGGTGCGTGAAAATGTTATTGATGTTGAGGATCTGACAGGCGTCGTTTGGGACTCGATGGAGCTCAAAACAAAGCGCAAAGGCTTCACTGCTNCTTTAGTTATTTTGATCACTGCTTTGGCTCTGATTGTTTCTGTCGTTTATTTTTTTTATGAGAAAAAGTCGATAGAGCACGGGCTGATGTCAGAAGCAGATAACATTGAGCTTCATAAAAGCGAATTGTCTAATTCACAAGGNCGTGAAGAAAACGGGATTTCTGTCACCGGTCTAGATGGTATAGATGAAAATTTCGGACGAGTCCCCGAAATCACTGTTACTGGCAGTATATATATGGGTAATGGTGCTTCGGGTAATAAAATTTTTATTCGAGATAGGGAATACCGGGAGGGGGATGTAATTAGTGGGCAGTGGATGCTTTTTCATATAGGACCACAAGCAATTGAATTGAGATCAGGTGACAGTGTTGTTCTGGTTGATTACTGAAAACTNCTCTGTCTTGTTTAATCAGAAAACACTTCAATTTGAGAGTCAATCCCTCTCCTGAAACTTTTGGCTCGGCGGTAGGGGAAGACGTCTAAAACATAGCCTTGGTTTATTTTATCTTGCAGATTCAGCCAGAAAGTAACGTCATACAGATCGTTGTGAAGTTCGTCAAAGATATCTCGGGCTTTAGAATTTCCCGAGAAAAATAGGGGAAATTCCTCTGGAAANACGTCATTTGGATCAACGGTATACCAAGTGCCCGCGCGCATTTCATCCTCTTCAAACCGTGCTAGTGGTATTTTTCGAAAATTGCATTCAGTGACCGCGGTGATCTCGTCATAATCATATAAAACGACNCTTCCATGACGGGTAACACCAAAGTTTTTCAACGGCATATCACCAGGGAAAATGTTTGCCGCTGCCAGCTGTTTTATGCAGTTACCGTATTCATCCATGGCATTGCGAGTCTCCTCCTCGTTAGCCCCATTCAAAAAAATATTTAATGGAGTCATGTATCGCTCGATATAAAGATGCTTGATTAATAGACGATCTTCTCTGAAGTCTATTTGTGAGCCAGCTACATTTTTTAGTTCCATTAAGAGCGAGTCTGAAAAGCGTNCTAAGGGGAACGTAAGATTGGTAAACTCTTGAGTATCCGCCATGCGCCCTACACGATCATGCCGAGATACAAGATGATATTTTTCTCGAACAATTTGGTGTGTAACTTCCTTGGGAGGAGCGAATTTGTCCTTAATAATTTTGAACACAATATTGTANGAAGGCAGTGTGAAAACCGTCATNACCATGCCTTTTATGCCGGGAGCGATAATAAATTTGTCGTTAGAAATACTCAAGTGGTGAACTAGCTGTCGATAGAACGCAGTTTTAGCGTGCTTAGGAAAACCTAAACTGTTATAAATTTCGAAGTCGAGCTTATTTGGCATCAAATTCTGAAGAAAATGTGCGTATTGATACGGTAACGGGGCGTCAACCATAAAATGGTTTCGGGTAAAGCTGAANACCACGCTAAGCTCATCTGCATTAAACAACGCAGTGTCNACAAACAAGCAACCNGTTTCAGNATTNATAAATGTTAAGGCCATNGGGAAAATNCGGTCGCAGTCTACTATCCTCCCGACCATATAGGCACCCTTACTTCGATAGAAAATAGACTCTAGAATGTCAAACTTTACTTCACTATGTTTAGCTTGGAGATGCGGTAGAATTTCATCTTCAAACACTTCCATTATGCAGTCGAGATCCATTTCAATATTATCCATCGGGAGAGAAAACTCTGATTCCTCGANGATTTTTCTAAATACTTCTCGAAAGTNGGCCCCCTGNTATCTTANGTATATACTGTATTCNGCNGNGGGANNTTCTGTNACCTGAGATGANCCNATGTACACNATATCCTCTGATATTTTATCGTGGTCATGCATATCGCTAAATACTGAATTAAAAAACGTTTCGGCAATTTCAAAATTTGGCTGGTTAAATACCAGTTGGGTATAAACTGTTTTCGCCTCTCGCCAAAGATCCATCTTCATTAGATCTTGATTGGCTACCATGCCAAGATGATGCACTGTTTGCGATATTTTTTCTTTGTAGAGTTCGAGACGATCTACATTTGCNTTTTGGACAGCGTGCCANTCAGCTTTTTCAAAGCGGGCTTTAGCGCTGAAAGTCCANTTAAGGTGATCTGCAAAGTAGCTATGAAAACCATTAAGTATGGTTTTTGCCACTCGCCTAGCGGTTGAGTTATGAATTGATGGTTTGGAAGCCATAGTAGCTTAATCTCGTCATGACAAGCTGCCTGGGATGTTAGCCAAACAGTTGTTTTAATTTTTTTAGCTGTTCCTTTGACACTGCTTCACTCGCAGGAGTTGGGCGAGAGTCGGTTGCATNNGCCGTTTCATTAANCTCAAACGTCTCTCCCACGAGCAGGGCTTTGCAATAAGCTTCGTAAATTGCTGTAAAAACAGGTAAGCCTTGATATTCCGGAGCATTAGAGAGGAGATACCAGCCACTATCTCGACCACTAAGGTAGACAATTGGGTTTGACCATCTCTGCTTAACCTTAGGGCTTGGCTTTGTGCAAGCCTCGATGTAGGCTTCCCGAGCGGTTGGCACGCCTTCTGGCATTTCTGTTACTTTACAAGCCTCGATCATAATATAAAGAGTGGGTAGATATTCGTTCTCGGATATGATTTTTTCGGCGGCCTTGCATATGGTGTTTGCAGAAAAGTTGCTAAGTTTGCCGAGCCACAATTTTTTTGCGAGGTCCTCCGATTTTTTATTGTCTCCAAAAGCGCTAAAGTATTGATTGTGGTAATTAATTTGGAATAGTGCAAAAGCTTGATTTATGGCGTCTATTAAATCTGCCTCGGCTTGCCTATTCTCATGATGCCCAGCTTCTGTCAGACAGAGCTTCGATGATGTTGCGATCTCTGATACGACCTTTTGGACTTCTCTCGAACTGTTTTCCATGACTTGATTCCGTTATTTGCGTTTGTTTGCCCCGGGCCCACTCTCCCTTTACGAATTGAAGAAATTTTGTGCTCCAAGAGGCCTGAGAGGCACCATTTTCCAACCAGTAGATTACAAATTGAGGTAGCAGTTGATCTGCAAACTGTCGGTCAATATTAGCCATTTGAAGCACGTCATACACAGATTCTCTCGGTTGCCAAGATTCTGATATCGGGCGAGGCATAGTATCCTCTTTCGTCATGCCGGAATAGAAATGCCATTGTCTTCGAACGTGCTGCACAAATTTACTATCCCATGTNCTTGATACATCGCCACGGTCTCGCCAGTAGAGAATAAATTCCGGAATGGCATCNTCAACAAAGTTACTATTAATTTCACCATTTCTTACGAGAATTTCTATTGCATCACGTGAAGGTGCCCAATCGNCAGTCAGCTTTACCTCTTTTCGCCGNTGTTCATTGTTTGATTGCGCTTTCTGCCATTCCCGCCAGACTTCCTTGATATATTTGGATTCCCAGCTATGCTTCGCCACATTTCTTTCGCGCCAGTAGGCTACGAATTGAGGGATTTGTTGCAGAGCGAACTCATGAGAGACGCCAAGTTGGTATAATTGTCTGAGACAATCTGTNCCGGGTCGCCAGTCATTTTTTATTGTTTGATCACTTTGCTGCGACGCGGTTAACCTATAGATTGTCGATTTTTTCTGACTGTCGGATTTATCTAGCGTTGAAATCTCTCTATTCTGTTTATGTTCGTTAAATGCAAAATTATAGTATTTCACTTCACAGCGTCTTTCTTCATNGAGCAGCAGAATACCTTTCGCTTGCAAACAGCTCATATACCTCATTATATCGTTGGGTTTCCAGAAAGGTGCCAGCTCCAGCAATTTCTCTTCTTTGAGGTTTGCCCATCTTAGCCCGTCTTCCATCCGGATATCATTGTGACTCAGACACTCTTGCAATAGCTGCAAAAGAATTGCTTCTTCTAAGCCGATGGTTACCGCTAAAGTTGGGGAAAAATTAATTGATTTTTCGGGTACAAAAGACATGTGAGTTACTCTAACAGAAACAGTTAATTTGAACGAGGAGTTAATATCAACTTGATTAAAATATCTCTATTGAAATTCAAGTGATTGTTGTTTGTGCTTAAAGCGTCAAGAAAATAAAGTATCATGAAGGATACCGAGTAACTTTACCGTTCAAAAATTTCCTCAAGGATTCAAGCAATGGCAACAAGAAAAAAGCCGGTTTTTGTTTGCAATGACTGCGGCGCTGAATACACGAAGTGGCAAGGGCAATGCTCCGAGTGCAAAGCTTGGAATACCTTGGTCGAGATGCGCTTGGGTAACCAGGCCCGTGCTGTAAAATCCTCTCGTTCTGGTTATGCAGGACATATTGAGTCCGAAATAAAGACATTATCTGAAATCAAGTTGGATGATGTTCCCAGGGTGTCTTCGGGATCAGAAGAACTCAACTTGGTTTTGGGTGGTGGTCTTGTGCAGGGNTCATGTGTGCTCCTTGGGGGTGAACCGGGCGCCGGGAAAAGCACGCTTCTACTTCAAGTGTTGAGCCATCTTGCNTCAACGAACCCTGCACTTTATGTCTCTGGAGAGGAATCGTCTCAGCAGATTGCGATGAGAGCTAGTCGGCTGGAACTGCCGATGTCGCAATTGAAAATAGTTTCGGAGACCTCGGCAGAGAATTTGTGCGCTATTATTGAGACACACAAACCCGCTATATTAATTGTTGATTCTATACAGGTAATGCATGTTGACGATATAGATTCTGCCCCAGGCAGCGTCGCCCAAGTAAGGGAGAGTGCCGCCATGTTGGTGCGCCTCGCCAAACAAACTGGGATGGTTTTAATTATCGTTGGCCATGTTACNAAAGATGGCACTCTCGCTGGCCCAAAGGTTTTGGAGCACATGATCGATTGCTCTCTGATGCTTGAGGTGTCGACTGACAGTCATTTCCGAATGATAAGAAGTCACAAAAACCGTTTTGGAGCGGTGAACGAACTGGGTGTTTTTGCTATGACTGATAGAGGTTTGAAGGAAGTGTCAAATCCCTCAGCAATATTTCTTCAGCGAGACAGTGAGGTCTCTCCAGGAAGCGCAGTTACGAGCACATGGGAAGGGTCGAGGCCTCTTTTAGTCGAGCTCCAGGCGTTAGTAAGTGATAGTCCTCTTGGNAATCCCCGAAGGGTGACCGTTGGCTTGGATCAAAATCGCCTATCAATGTTGCTGGCAGTTTTGCAGCGTCATGGCGGCATTATGGTTGGTGACCAAGATGTTTATGTAAATGTTGTGGGAGGTATTAAAATTCTTGAAACAAGCGCTGATCTAGCACTNATTCTTTGTGTTCTTTCTAGCTTGANAAACCTCTCGCTCCCGAGTGATCTACTGGTTTTGGGAGAGNTTGGCCTAGCGGGAGAGATCAGACCAGTGGTAAATGGTCAGGAACGACTGCGCGAGGCGGAAAAACATGGTTTTNGAAGTGCAATTGTTCCTATAGCNAATAATCCTAAGAAAAAAATGCAGAAGATGAGAGTCATACCGGTGAAAAAGCTAGCTGANGCCATGGATGTTTTTTTCTAGTTGCTGCTTGAGTGCTTGACTCAAATGTTTATTAACCTCTTTCAAGCCTGGTTCTTCCTAAAATTTAACTCGCTCTACAAAAANCTTGTGTTTCTGGTATCGGTGAGGCCATAATGCCGTCGTTATTTTGTCGAGAGGTTCTGGTTGCTGAACTTATCATTGAAGTTGAGTGACTAGTGAAACGGGAAGTCGGTGAGCTGAGCTGAAAATAGGCGANAGCAATCCCGACACTGCCCCCGCAACGGTAAATAAGAAAGTCTGTTNNAAAAACCACTGTGCAAACCGCATGGGAAGGTAATCAGATGGAGCAATTTGCTCGCTTATGAGTCCGGAGACCGGCCTGGTTGACATGCTGACAAATCGCGGGGTGCGGTCATGTGGCATTGGTGAACGAAATGTTCTGTTCCTATGCTTCGCGCTTCCAATAAATATCTTCGCTTGTAAGTGTGTAGAGGGAACCTCATGAAAAAAATAGATGTNTCGCCATGTTTTCGCAGCTGGCAAATCCTAACCATTATTATTATTTCTTTTTTTGCACATCAAAGCACCTTTGCTGCAAGATTCTCAAATGATTCNNATGATTCAAATGNTTCAAATGATTCAAATGATTCAAATATTCAAGAGATTTTAGTGAGCGCGTCCCTCCAGCCTTTACCTCTAAAGCAATCGGCGAACGCGGTCACCGTGATTGATCGCGANCAATTGCAGAATAGACTGGCCCTCAACGTCACCGATTTGCTTAGAGATGTTCCTGGTGTAGCTGTTAGTCGGACTGGGGTTCTTGGCTCTCAGACGCAAGTTCGGATGCGGGGAGCAGAAGCAAATCATGTAATGGTTTTGATCGATGGCATTGAGGTAAATGATCCTTCATTAGGGGATGAGGCAAATTGGGCAAATTTAAGCGCTACAGATATTGAACGAATTGAAGTGATGCGAGGTCCCCAAAGCGCCCTGTATGGCAGTGATGCGCTGGCCGGTGTGGTTAACATTCAAACTGCACGCGCGGGAGAGCCAGCCACGGCCGAGCTGTTTTCCGAGATGGGAAGCTTCTCCACCAATAGGTCTGGATTAAATCTTGGTTTTTCGAGTCCCACTTTACATGCAAGGCTCAGCGCCCACCATCTTGAAACCGACGGAGAGAATATTTCTCGTGTTGGCGACGAAAAGGATGGGTACCGAAACAACACGGTTAATTTGTCTGCCGGAGCCCGCGTCGGTCAGAATTTAAGCCTTTCTCTAGTAGCCCGGGACCAGAAGAGCACAAATCAATTTGATGCAGATGCGGACTTTGATGGCCTGATCGAGGATCGTGATCGTGAAACTGACTCGAAGGGAACTACAATTGGCTTGACCATTAAATATAATTCTTCGAATGATCGCTGGCGTCACAGATTGACATTATCGAATGCTGAGTTTGACAACACCAACTTCAGTGATGGGCGCAGTGATGGGGCTACTGAATCATCTAAAATGCGTTATCAGTATGTTGGCTCGCGATTTTGGGATAGGCTGGAGCAACAAGTCTCTATCCTCGTTGAGTCTGACGATGAAGAATACCGGCAGTCAGGCGGATATGCCTTCGGTCCTGATGCGAATGTTAAGGTCAAGAGGCAAACTGAAAGCTTGGCTTTAGAGTATCGTTTAGATCCGTTAGAGCCCCTAACATTAGGCGTTAGTGCACGTCATGATGGGAATGATCGTTTTGATGATGCCGAAACCTATCGTTTAGAGGCGCTCTATCGATTAGATGCTCAAACGAGGATGAGGGGTACCTGGTCGAGCTCAATAAAAAATCCTACGTTTACAGAATTATATGGAATATATTATGGCTTTAAAGGAAATCCAGATCTGAAGCCGGAGTCTTCTATTGGCTGGAGCTTGGGTTTGGATCGAAATTTTACTAGATTCGACGGGTCAGCATCTCTAACTTTTTTTAAGGCAAAACTCGATGATGAAATCAAGACAATTTATGCAGCAGATTTCACTTCAACCGCAAAAAATTTCGACGGGACAAGTGATCGAGATGGGATTGAACTCTCGACCACAATAGAGCTAAATCCTAACATTATTCTGACAGCTTCCTTTACCTACTCTGACTCTAGCGAGCGAAACAGCGTGAATGAAGAGGTGAGAGAACTCAGACGNCCTAAGCATATAGGAAGTTTAAATGTNGCCTGGCAACCAGCATCCAGCCTGATGGTGAATGCTAATTTCCAATACAATGGTAGCCAATCTGACGTCTATTTCCCCCCGTGGCCTAATCCGATGGAAACGGTGAGCATGGATGACTATACTTTGGTAAACGTGCGGGCAAATTATAAGATAAACCAAAAGCTTGACATTTTTNTTCGNTTAGACAATCTCACCGACGANNAATATGAGGATGTCTTTGGCTACCAAACNCTGGGTTTCGGTTTTGGTATTGGGGNCCGTTATAGTTTCTGGGGTAAGTAANCCCAATGGCNACAAGAGGCGCNGGTGATTTAATGGTAATTGATGNTGCNNCTCTCAATCCAAAACACCCCCTNAACCTGATATTAGCGCTTTCGAGGGAGAACTATGCGCATAGTGTCTCTGTTGCCTAGTGCAACTGAATTGATTTGTGGCTTGGGACTGCGAGATCATCTTGTGGGGGTTTCACATGAATGTGACTATCCGTCGACCTTTGAAGGCTTGCCAAAATTGACAAGTTCCAGAATTCCGAGTGGGCTCTCCAGCGGGGANATAGATGTGATTGTCAGTGAGCAACTGGCGAGTGATCAGATTTTGTATGATCTAGATGTACCTCTGTTAATTGAATTGGAGCCAGATCTGGTTGTTACTCAAGCGCTTTGTAATGTCTGTGCAGTATCTGGAAATGATGTGGCTCGAGCGTTTGGTCAATTGTGCGGCAATCCTGTGCTTATAAACTTGGAGCCAACGAGTCTTGCAGAAGTTTTGGATAGCGCAATCCAGGTTTCGGTTGCAGCTGGCTGCCAAGATCGCGGAGAAAGATATGTAAAGAAGCTAAGGAATCGAATTAAGAAAGTCAGTGACAAGTCCAATGAAATTGCCAACCAGTCTAGACCTCGGGTAGCACTTTTGGATTGGGTAGATCCTCTTTTCGATGGTGGTCATTGGAGTCCTGAGATAATTNCCTTGGCGGGAGGAAACCCTTGCTTGGGTGTCCAAGGCCAACCATCGCAGNGGCGGGATTGGAGTGACCTGATTNATGNCGGACCAGAGGTGATCCTGGTGGCGCTTTGCGGATTTAATATCGCGCGTTCTATGCAAGATATCCGGCGATTTGTCAGTGCAAAGGAATTTTTGAGATTGAAGAAAGATGCAGGCACACGTGTTTACCTCTTTGACGGTAATGCCTATTTTAGCCGGCCCGGACCGCGATTGGTGGATGCTCTAGAGATAACTGCAAATGCTTTGTATCCCGATTTGCATGCGCTTCCAGCTGGTCTAGAACCCGCAATTGAAATCGAGACCTGAAATTCNCTACTTGGAGCGTCAAACAAATGGTAGACAAAGAACAAAAACAGCGATCACACAAAAAAAAGATGGAGAAGCTTAAGAGCAGTGTTGATGCCTCCATTGCAGCAGCGGACGCAGAACGGGGTGTCTCAATNCTACTGACAGGCAATGGTAAGGGTAAATCGAGTTCTGCGTTTGGGATGGTGATCCGTTCTCTGGGATACAACTTGCGAGCTGGCGTGGTTCAATTCATCAAAGGTGAACAATTATCTGGTGAGGAATTATACTTACGGGACAGGTGCCCCGAAGTTACATTTTATCAGATGGGCACAGGCTTTACATGGGATACGCAAGATCGCTCTGGAGATATCGCCGCCGCCATTAGAACTTGGGAGGAGGCTACTAAGATGCTGGTAGATCCAAGTTACAATCTGGTGGTGCTTGATGAATTGACGTACATGTTGAGCTTTAAATATCTCGATGAGGCTGAGGTTATAAGAGCCCTGAAAGATAGACCGAAAGNGCAAAGCGTGATCGTTACGGGCAGAGGAGGAGGGTCGGCCTTGGTGGACTGGGCTGATACAGTATCCGAAGTAAAAGACATCAAACATGCCTATAACTCTGGTGTAAAGGCGCGCAGAGGCGTGGACTACTGATTATTTTTGAGCTGTGGTTGTTTCATTAAAAAAATCGCAAGAACTGGGGCATAAAGATTAGTGGAGTTATCTTTGACTTGAAATGAAACCGAGCTGTCAAACGCGTCTTTGCAAGATTTCTGCAGATCTATAAGTTGATTNCGATCGAGAGAATACTTTNAGAATGGGCAAAAACCACCGCAAACTGATGTTTCTTGTCGAATTAATGATATCNCTCTGTCTACTGGAGCTAGCAGGAGCTTCCGAACTGTCCGCAATTGACGATAGNGGGACTAAGATAAGCCTTCACNGCCCAGCTACNCGAATTATTGCGATGTCTCCTGATCTAACCGAAGTTGTTTTTGAATTGGGTGCCGGTCATAAGTTAGTGGGGGTAGANGAGTACAGCAACTACCCCTCTCAAGCAAGCGAAATCATGCGAGTTAACAGTTCTGCATCNGCCAATTTTGAATTGATTGTTTCGTTGGAACCCGACTTGGTACTGGTTTGGAAGACCGGGAATGGCGCGAGAACAATCAGCCGATTGCGGGATCTAGGCCTGCCGGTTTTTGTTGTGGAAACTCAGAGGGTTGCGGATATCCCTGCGTTGTATCAGCGACTAGGAATTCTGTTAGACCAAAAGGCCCTTGCCACACAATTGGCCGAAAAATTTTTACATGAAATAGACGTGATTCGTCAAAGTATCCATAGTCAACCAGAAATAACCGTATTTTACGAGATATGGGATGATCCATTAATGACATTGAGTGGTCAGCACATGGTCAGCGATGCTATTTCTATATGCGGAGGAAAAAATATTTTTGAAGATATGGTTCCGATAGCTCCCTTGGTCAGCTTAGAGTCGGTAGTTGCAGCCGACCCTCAGGTGATTATTACGAGTGGTTCTAGAGAAGGGCTACAAAATTGGCGATCTAGGTGGGCGAGGTGGGGTGGTATGACGGCTGTAGAAAAGCAACACCTCTTTATGATCGCTCCAGATTTGTTGTTGCGTCAGTCTGGCAGGCTCATAGAGGGGATTCGATCTCTCTGTGAGAAAATTCTTGAGGCGCGGGCTAAGAGATGACCACAGCGCCAAAAGCTGGCCAATCGGAGGTTTTTTGCTCAATTAATTTTGGCTGGCCACCGACAAGATTGCCGGCGGCTGCCTTTACGCTTGCTCCTTAATCTCAAGGCATAGAACCCAAGCTGTCGATCGGTGGTAGCTATATGTCGTAACCCCTCTCGCTGTATTCAAGTACATCGAGACCACTGGTCTCTTCTTCTTCATCTACTCTCAGCCCCAAGAGGTTGTCTACTAGTTTTAGCAAAATCCAGCTAACAACGGCCGTATAAACAAAGGTTGCTGAAATGCCTGTAAGTTGCACTAGAACTTGTGACGACATTGTCATGCCCTCTGAATAGCCTTGGCCACTAAACATTCCCAATTGATCGGATNCGAAAATTCCGGCAAATAAAGTGCCCAACATGCCNCCAACACCATGAACTGGGAAGACGTCAAGGGAGTCATCGATTAGGAATTTCTGTTTNATCGCTTGGGTCGCGTAATAACAGANAATACCGGCACTCAATCCTATAACTAGCGCNCCTCCCGGACCAACAAATCCAGATGCTGGTGTGATGGTTCCTAACCCAGCCACCATTCCAGTTATNGCTCCGAGTGCGGATGGTTTGCCAAACTTGAGCCATTCCATCGCCATCCAAGCCAAAGCGCCAGCTGCTGCAGAAATGTGAGTAACTAACATGGCCATGCCTGCATCGCCATTCGCGGCAAGTGCTGATCCTGCGTTAAATCCAAACCACCCTACCCACAGCATTCCTGCTCCCGTTATTGACATGGTGAGATTGTGAGGTGGCATAGCCTGATTTGGAAATCCGGTTCGGTTGCCTATGACCAAGGCCGCTACCAGGGCTCCAACACCCGCTGTCATATGCACCACAGTCCCACCGGCGAAGTCTAGTAGTCCCAGATCTCCGAGCCAGCCGCCGCCCCAAACCCAATGGGTGACGGGTGCGTAGACTGTTATTAGCCAAAGTCCACTAAATAGCATCATAGCACTGAATCGCATTCGCTCGGCAAAAGCACCCACGATGAGGGCAGGTGTGATAATTGCAAAAGTCATTTGAAACATTGCAAATACCGATTCCGGAATATCGCCCGACAAAGAATCCTCTGTTATTTTGTTCATCAAGAAATTGTCGAAGTTTCCTATTAACCAGTTGGACGATCCACCGTCTCCGAATGCTAGACTGTACCCCACTATTAACCATAGAAGTGATGCTAGACAGCAGACGGAGAAACACTGCACTAGGACCGATAGCACATTTTTGGAGCGCACTAGACCCCCATAAAACAGTGATAATCCCGGTATAGTCATGAACAGTACTAAGGCAGTAGATGTCAATATCCATGAGGTATTTGCCTCGTTGAGGTTGCTCGCAGCAGCGGTGGGAGCAATCAACGCAACCAGATATAGAAGAAATCTATGTCGAAGAACATATAAATGAAAAGACATGTAGCTGACCCCCTTCAAATTTTAGTTATTTTCGGTTTATATATCGTAATAGGGAACTTAATGCATTACTAAAAGTGCCAAATGCCTCAGTAAATTCGAGACGTGCACTAGGTTGGTGCTTTTTTTTATTTTTTTGAACATCATGCACTNATATGAAGCGTTTTGTCTNAAGNGGAAATTTCTTANTATAGTTAGAACTCCAAATGAGACAGAAAGACTGGGAAAATAGCCTGTGTAACTGCTGGCGAAAAAATTGATAAAGAGATAGGTNTAGGTTTTTTAATAAGAGATAGAGAATGGTTTTCAGGCCATACTTACATGTAATTATTTTGACTCTTCTCGCTTTGACGGGCTGCATAAGCTCCGCCATTTGGGTTGGTACAGAGATTGTTCGGCAAGGAGAGCCAGCGCCTGAGAGCGATCAAGAATATGAAGATTTAGCCGCTTACTTAGAACCCTCTGTTGATACAATTTACTCTGTGCAATTGGGAGCGTACTCGAATAAAGAGATAGCGCTGAATTCNCTAGATCGGTTTGGTTCTCTGGATGAAGAGCTATGGATTTATGAGACGAAAAAAAANGGGAAAGCATTGATATTGATCTTGTATGGGCGATTCGCGCAAAGATCGGCAGCCGTTGAAGCAGCAGACCAGTTGAAAAGCTTGCATCCAGACATTGAATTTTGGCTCCGTGCTTTGTCTAAAAAAAGTNTGCAAACCTCATAACTTAATTTCAATTATGGCGAGAATGAGTCTGACAGAGCAAGTCAAGCGATCCGAATCATCCGATAGCTTTATCTGCCAGACTTGAGAGCGTCTTCCAAGGTGAACAGGTTTTGCTATCCCCGTCACCAGGCCAGCTGAAACTGGTCGAAGGTGGGTGGCACTAACATCTTGACCAACACATCGGTATTGATTTTGATCGACCACATGGCTACCCGCTATNCTGCCAAGTGATTCAGCCAAGACCACATTAGCTCCTCCATGGACTATTCCATACGGCTGGAATGTTCGAGAGTTCGCTGGCATGGTGCCTCTAATAAAATCATTGCCTACTTCACTAATGTTGATCCCGAGATGCTGATCAATCGTCCCGATATTTAGTTTCTCGTTGATATAGTTAGGGTTCGGCCTAGTAAACCATATGGATTTCATTCTAGTCCTTGAGTCTCCGATGTTTCATTCGTTTTGGTTGGGCGTCTATTCCGTTACGGTTAACGAAATCCTCGTGATATGCGCTAAAACATCCGTCAAAAAAAACAATATCGCCATCGTCTTCATAAGCTAGCGTATGAGTGCAGACTCTATCGAGAAACCAGCGATCATGAGAAATTACCATTACACATCCCGGGAATGAAAGAATTGCTTCTTCCAGCGCCCTTAGGGTTTCAATATCTAAATCATTAGATGGTTCATCGAGCAGCAATACGTTAGCACCCTGTTTAAGAGTATTTGCTAAGTGAAGTCTACCCCGTTCACCTCCAGACAGTTTGTCTACCGGCTTTTGCTGATCAGAACCCTTGAAATTAAATCGTCCTACATAGGACCGGGATGATACTTCATAGTTGCCAATCTTAAGAACGTCGAGTCCATCGGAGATTGCTTCCCACACATTTTTGGAGCCATCCAATTCTTCACGGCTTTGTTCCACATATGCAATTTTAACTGTTTCTCCGAGGGTTATTCCCCCGCTGTCGGGGTTCTCTATTCCTGAGATCATTCTAAANAGCGTCGATTTTCCTGCACCATTCCCTCCTACAATTCCGACGATTGCTCCTTTTGGGATTGACAGTGACAATTTGTCTATCAGTAAATTGCTATCATAACTTTTGCATACTTTGTTGAGCACGATGACCTTGTCTCCTAACCGCTCTCCGGGCGGAATGTAAATTTCATTGGTCTCATTTCGTGATTGGAATTCCTGCGAACTTAGGTCGTCAAATCTTGCAAGCCTTGCTTTGTTTTTTGCCTGTCTACCCCGAGGATTTTGTCTTACCCATTCTAGCTCTTGTTTTATTGCTCTCTTTCTGGATTCCTCTTGTTTAGATTCCACTTCTAAACGTTTTTCTTTCGCTGAAAGCCAGTCAGAATAGTTCCCCTGGTAAGGTATTCCGTGGCCTCTATCCAGTTCCAATATCCACCCGGCGACATTGTCTAAAAAGTACCTATCATGAGTAACAGCGACCACCGTACCCGAAAATTCTTCTAAGAACTTTTCGAGCCATTGCACAGATTCAGCATCCAAATGATTTGTTGGTTCGTCCAGCAAAAGCATATCTGGCTTAGATAACAACAAGCGGCATAAGGCAACGCGCCGCTTTTCTCCACCGGACAGTGATAGGACGTCAGCATCCCATGGCGGTAATCGTAGCGCTTCGGCAGCGATATCTAACCTATTATCAAGATTGTGCGCATCAGTAATCTCGATGATTGCCTCAAGTTCTTCCTGCCTTTTTGCTAGCGCGTCAAAATCAGCATCTTCCGACGAATAGTCTAGGTAAACTTGTTCTAGTGCATTTAAGGCATCTAAGGCTTCCTGGACACCCTCTTCAACGTTACCCCTAACCGACTTTTTTGGATCGAGCTCGGGCTCTTGAGCGAGGTACCCTATCCGAATACCTGGCATCGGTCTCGCTTCACCTTGAATATCGTCATCTAAACCAGCCATAATTTTTAACAGGCTAGATTTTCCGGATCCATTCAGGCCTAAAACTCCAATCTTTGCTCCCGGAAAAAAAGAAAGAGAGATATCTTTAAGTATTTGGCGTTTCGGTGCTACCACCTTACCGACCCGATTCATTGTGAATACATATTGCGCCATATCAAGTCTCTCGAATTATCAGCAGGTTATTAGTCACAACTCAATTCACATGGGCACTGCTTCTGAGGCTGATTATTGCCAGCGCTTTGCAGGAAAATATGTGAAATGAGTGTTACTGTCCATATCGCACATTATATTGAGAAGTATTGTGCAAGACGAGCGCGGAGTAGAAAAGTTTATTTGACGAGTAGGAGGCATCGCAAAACTTTATCTCTAATTAGTCTCACTTTCCTGACTTGGGCTCAAACTAAATTGCTTCAGTTATGTGATTTTTTTACGGGAGTTTCGTCTAATACCTCGAACGATATGCCTGCATGAGACTGAAGCCTGCTAAGAAGAGCCTCACCCATACTAGTAGAGGGTGTCCAGAATCCGCCAGGTGTTTTTTCTCGGGGTGTGCCCGCTAGGCAAAGCGCAGATTGGGCAGCCATTTTCGCGGTGCTCCCATAGCCTGGATCGCGATCACCTGTGACCTTGACTGCAAGCCGTTGCCCCTTATCGTTGCTGCCCAAGAACCTGATGTCAAAATATCCTTGCAGCTGACTTTCCTCGCTGGGGCCCCGACCCGGAGCCGGAAGAAAAAGCTTGGTTATGATGAGACGAGGGGGCCGGAAAAATAGGAGGGCGGCAGCCAAAGAAAGTCCAATGAAAATAAGCACAGCAGATAAAAGGCCCCGAAAACCAGATCCTGTCAACATGGCTTCACTATAGGCAAACGGTTTGTCACCATGACTGTTTTTCGAGATGCTATTTGAGCGGAGGACGACCCGAGTATTGGTGGCTTCCATTATGAACGGAGTGGTCCATGATTTAAATTCACTATCATACCTGGGGAAAGGTAATCTTTGTTTGCCCATTGATCGTTTCGGTTTTTCCCGACACAGTTGGTAGGGATCCATTGACTCCCTGCGGACAACTGAGTTATCTCGCAAAGCGTCGATAAACCCTAGAATGCTGGCAACAGTTCCGCCTGACACCCCACCTCGAATTGCGGCCACCCGCATTTTGACGTTTGGAAGAAGGCTNGCATATTTATTTTTCGATTNTTTTTGCAAAAAGTAAACACCCAAATCAGATGGAATAGAGTCAAAGGCGCAGCAACTAACTAGTCTCGCCCCGGTTAGTTGGGCTAGACTCTCATATTTGACAAGCATTTCTTTTAGCCAATGCGTCTCACCAGTAATATCACAGTAGTCTGTCCCAGTCTCTGCGCAGGTCTTTACCAATTCTTCGCCATACATTGCATAGGGTCCAACGGTGCTAAGGATAAGACGAGCTTTTTGACATAGATGGCGCATGTCCTCGTAACGCATTGCATCGGCGGTAATAATGGGAATTTTCCTACCTTTGATGCTCAGTTGCTTTTGGAGTGAGCTGAGCTTTTGTTCTGATCTTGCAGCAATAGCCCAGGAAATCTCTTCAGATCCTGACAGATGCTCTGAAAGATAACCTGAAATAATTTTACCGACAAAACTGGTTGCACCAAAGACGACGATATCAAACTTTTTGCTAGACACGTGATTTTTTGTCTCAAAGTATTGTGCTATTCAATTATATCTGCATTATGGAGTTTATGTTGCCTATCTTATACTCTTTCAGAAGATGCCCCTTTGCCATTAGAGCACGCATGGCCATTTTTATCGCCGACGTTAAAGTGGAAATTAGAGAAGTTAATCTATCTGACAAACCTCTGGATATGCTGGCATTGTCTTCTCGTGGCACAGTTCCGCTTCTTCAGCTCAGTACTGGAGAGATTATTGAGGAGAGCCTCGAAATAATGACCTGGGCACTCGGCAAGCATGACCCGGCCCGATGGCTTGGTGATCATAACGGAGTTTCTCGAGCATTGGTGGCAGAAAATGATTCGACTTTCAAGCAGCATTTGGACCGCTACAAGTATTGGCAACGACACCCCGAACAAACCCAGTTGCAGGCTCGTAGAGAGGCTGAATTGTTTGTAATGAATCTAGAGCACTTGTTAGATGGGTCAGAATACTTTTTTGGAAATTCAGCAAACTTGGCTGATATCGCGATTTTTCCATTTATCAGACAGTTTTCTGCCGTTGATCCCGCATGGTTTGAGACGGCACCCTACCCTCATTTGAGAAGCTGGTTAAACCGACTCTTAACTGACAATGTTTTTATGAAATCCATGCAACGGAATCCACCATGGCGAGATGGCGATCAGGCCTGCTATTTCCCGCCTTAAAGAGTGATCATGCTTTTTGCAGTGAGAAGGTTCTCAGAAGATATCTTTAAACAGAAGACGCCTTGAGAAGAGATGTCTTTTAATTACAATGTTATTAGCATGAAATGGAATGTGAGAGTGATTAGAAAATGTTTGGTTTTTTTGAGAGGGGTATAAATCCTTTTCCGCCGGAGGACGCTGGCAAGCCGCCAGACACTGTTTATGCGTTCTGCAGATTTTATACTAAGGGCCTTGAACCTTGGTTGATCCTAATGGCCCTTTTGACTGCTATTCTTGCTGTGGCAGAAGCTCTATTGTTTGGCGTGCTAGGAAAGGTGGTTGATTGGCTGGCTCTCAGCGATCCAGAAACTTTTCTAGAGCAATCTTGGCTAAGTCTCGTTGCAATGACTGTTTTCCTCCTCGGATTGTTTCCTGTGCTTACGGCGGCACATTCGTTGGTGCTGCAACAAACGTTATATGGGAACTTCCCAATGCGTGTGCGCTGGATGATGCATAGATATCTTCTGAAACAGAGTTACGCTTATTTTCAGAATGAGTTTAGTGGGAGAATAGCTACAAAGGTTATGCAAACTGCGTTAGCCGTTCGAGAAGTGGTGATCAAAGTCCTCGATGTTATGATCTTTGTTGTTGTATACCTGGTGACCACAATGACTCTCATAGCGGGAGCTGATCCAATTTTATGTTTGCCCTTATTGGGATGGATAGTTCTCTATGGAATATTGCAGCACCACTTTATTCCCCAACTCCGAAGGATATCGACCCGTCAGGCAGACGCGCGATCTCTCATGACAGGCCGCATTGTTGACAGTTACACGAATATTTTGACGCTCAAACTCTTCTCTAATGGGGGGCGTGAATCAGACTATGCTAGACAAGCAATGGGCGAATTTTTAGGTACTGTGCATCCGCAGATGCGACTGGTTACGGCATTGACGGTTTCTCTTTGGACTCTAAATGTTTTACTAATATTTTCAACAACCACTTTGGGAATTAACCTCTGGTTGCAGGGGGCGATAACGCCCGGTGCCATCGCCATTGTTTTAAGTTTGGCTATCCGCCTAACAGGCATGTCGCACTGGATCATGTGGGAATTTGGGAACCTATTTGAAAATATAGGTGTGGTGCAAGATGGAATAAATTCTGTTTCGGTTGAGCAGACTGTGGTTGATGAGCCAGACGCCAAAGAACTCCAGGTCAAGCGTGGTGAAATTGAATTTAGGAACGTCGGTTTTTCATATCGAAATCCGTCAAATCGCGATAAAAAAGAGGTTTTTAACGGATTAGATTTGTGCATTGAGGCCGGGGAAAAGGTGGGCATTGTTGGCCGAAGCGGAGCCGGAAAGTCCTCTCTGGTGAGTCTTTTGATGCGATTCTACGATATCCAAGAGGGGAACATATTTATCGATGGGAACAATATTGCAGGTGCTAAGCAAGAAAGTCTTCGTAAAAACATTGCATTTGTCACGCAGGATACTTCCCTGCTTCATCGGTCGGTCAGGGAGAATATTTTGTTTGGGAAACCCGATGCTAGCGAATCTGAGATGCTTGAGGCTGCAGAGCAAGCTCAGGCAAATGAATTCATATTGGGCCTTAAAGATGTTGCGGGACGAGTTGGATACGATGCTCATGTCGGAGAGCGGGGAGTAACGCTTTCTGGAGGGCAACGTCAACGAATCGCTATAGCGAGGGTTATTTTAAAGGATGCGCCAATTTTAGTTTTGGATGAGGCGACCTCTGCGCTTGATTCGGAGGTCGAAGCATCAATTCAAGAAAACCTTGGTCGTTTAATGCGAGGAAAAACGGTAATTGCCATAGCGCATAGGCTGTCTACCATATCGGCCTTAGATCGACTCATAGTCCTTGATAAAGGACAGATAGTCGAGCAAGGCACGCACAAACACCTCATTGCCATGGAAGGCATATATGCACAATTATGGAATCATCAGTCTGGAGGCTTCTTGGGTTTTGAGTAATTTGAGCGTCTTCGCGCATAACTTGCCATTCCATGCAATATTGAATCGATTGGAAAATTTTTGACGGAAGGAATCGAAGTCAAAAGTGAAATTCGTCGCTGTGTAGCCGAGCGGGGGTAACATTGATACAATCCGCGTCCTGATAATCTTTTCGGAGCCTTTTCTTATGTTTGAAAAAACAAAAAAACCAAATGGCGATAGCATGACAGATGATAAAATGAAAGTGTCGACGTCAACCGCGTCCATAGGTCCTGCTGTGAAAATTAATGGCAGAATAAACTCGGATGAGGATTTGGCAATAGAAGGTTTTGTTGAGGGTAATGTTATGTCAGAGGCCAACGAGATTACGGTGGCCGTTTCAGGGACATTAAAAGCCGACGTTAAAGCGAATATTGTGAACGTTCACGGTAATGTTATCGGAGATATAATTGGCTCAGAGAGGGTTGTCGTTTCCAAATCAGGTAATGTGGTTGGTAATATCGATGCACCTAGGGTGGTTTTAGAAGATGGCGCAAAATTTAAAGGGAGTATTCAAATGGATGCTCAGTCCGCTTCGTCATCTTCCACTGCGCCGTTGAAGCAATCTGTGAGCAAAGACGACTCCAAAGAGACCAAAACAAAATAGTTTTTCCTCGGTAACAAGTGGGCTATTTTAGTTCCCTCGTCGAGGTAGAAGACATGATATGGAAATGCTTAGTATCGAGAATAGACGAGACAGTTGTGCACCTAATACCGAGCTAGCTCCTCGACAGGGTTGTAATTTAATGGGTGAAGCTTTAGCTGATTTGGATTCTAGGTCAGAGATCGTCGTTCTGGATGNGGGTGCCGCTGCTCCGTCATCAGTTAATTTTTTCTCGGATAAGAAGACNTANCTTTTGTTTCCCGANCTGTATAACGCAGATTTTATTACTGGATCGCAACCTGATCTGCAAAAGGCCTCTCTAGTAAGCCTGTTTAAACGTGCGATAAAAATTGCGCCAGACGTGCAACTAGATTACTGTTTCTTTTGGGATATTTTTTGTTTCCTCAAGCGATCATATATTCTGGCCATGTTAGAGGCTCTCAGTCCGAACCTTAGTAAAAAAACAAGAGGCTACTGTATCGGAAATATGCATGGCTCNGATATGCCAAACTGTCACTATGGTATAGCCGACACCTGCGGGTTGACGCAAAGGAATCGTAACGGCGCATCTCTTAGAACTTATACACACTCTTTAAGTGAACTAAATTTACTCCTAAAGCCTTTTGTAATCTCAAAGAATCGCTTGCTGGTAAAGGGAAGAGTAGAATATTTACTTCTTGATAGTTCGTTATCGGCCGAACCCTCTAAGCCAATGTTTCTATGAAGTTTTTAGTATGCGCCTAACCTTGGTAATAGTCGAAAAATTTCTAGTCGCGTTNTACTAGGTTTTGTCACTAACGAAATAGAGAATATGTTTAAATATCGGTTTATCGAAAGATTGTGGCGGAAAACTTCAAACAATTTAGGTNTTTTAAATTCATAATTTGCCAATACTTTATTTGGCTTATAGGTAAGAATAATGGCTAAACGTTCNCAAGTGGTTGATGAAGATTCACCACATCACACCAAAAAAGACAAAGTACCTCTCCGTTTTGTCACTGCCGCATCGCTTTTTGACGGTCATGATGCAGCAATAAATGTNATGCGCAGAATGATTCAAAGTTGCGGCGCTGAGGTGGTGCATTTGGGTCACAACAGAAGNGCTGAGGATGTTGTTCGTGCTGCCATTCAGGAGGATGCCGACGCCATTGCTATGAGTTCTTATCAGGGTGGGCATATGGAATATTTTCGATATATGTTGCAACTGCTNAGAAAAAATAATGCTTCACATATAAAGGTCTTTGGTGGTGGTGGTGGAACAATAACATTAGAGGAGATAGATCAGCTAGAAAAAGAAGGTGTGGATAAGATCTATCATCCCACGCATGGAATGCAACTGGGATTAGTTGGCATGATAGAGGATCTTATTTCAAGAGCCGGAAATGATAGACTCGAAGGTCTGTGTCCGAGTGAGGTTTCCATAGATGATGAAATCTCGGTTGCCCAAATGATATCTCTCATNGAGGAAGACTTTTTTGANGATGTTGAACTGTCGCGCATGAANAAAGCGTGGATGTTGCAAGCTGGGGACACTCCNGTCTTGGGAGTGACTGGNACTGGTGGGGCGGGNAAAAGCAGCACTGTTGACGAACTTCTTGGTCGTTTCTTGCGATATCGNCCAGATATGCGAATAGCAGTCTTGGCGGTCGACCCCACGCGCAGACGGACTGGGGGTGCNTTGTTAGGAGACCGTATTCGGATGAACACGTTGTCTTCAAGAAATATATACATGCGTTCAATTGCAACGCGCAGGCAACATCTTTCTACCAGTAAAATGCTAGGCGATATAACGTTGTTTCTCAAATCGTTAGCTTATGATCTTATTTTGGTCGAGACTGCTGGTATTGGGCAGTCAGATTCCGAGATAGTTGATTTGGTGGACTTCTCTCTTTATATCATGACCAGCGACTATGGCGCTGCTAGTCAGCTTGAAAAAATAGATATGCTTGATTATGCCGATATGATCATTTTGAATAAATTTGATAGGCGTGGCACTGAGGATGCGCTCAGAGATATTCGCAAACAGTGGCAACGTAACCACAATGCTTTTCAGAATAAGCTTGAGGATATTCCAGTTTACCCCACTATCGCGAGTCAGTTTAATGACCCGGGCGTAAATTGGGCATTTGCCAACTTGTGCAAGCTTATTGCAGAAAAGAATGCATTGGATAGGTCCGTGTGGCTGAAGGGATTGCCATATTTTGGTGAAACTGCCGAAACGCAAAATAAAGCGCAAGAACCGAAATCTNTAGCNTTGATTCCCGGAAGTAAAATACGATATCTGTCAGAAATCAGTGAACAAGCGCGNGAGATCAAAAGGAAGAATATCGCTCAAGCCGACGCTGCATCAAAGGCATTCAGATATTACGAAGCTTTGCGAATTGTAGAGGATGAAAATTTGCCCAATGCCTTGGAGGCTTATCCTTCAATAGTTCTCGAAAATCAGAGTGATCCAACAATGCTTGCTTTGCGGCAGAACTACCAAGCAGCGCTAAATGGATTAGATGCGGAATCGATACATTTGTTGCAGGANTGGCCAAAGAGGAAAGAAGCGGTCGAAACGGAGAACTATTCTTATAAGGTGCGCGGGAAAGATGTAAAAGGAAGAAATCTAGTGGAGTCCTTGAGTGGCCTTCAAATACCCAAAATCGCTACGCCCAAATCCAATGATTGGGGAGAGCAGTTAACGTTTTTGCTCTCTGAGAATCTGCCTGGCGCTTATCCTTATGTGGCAGGAGTGTTCCCATACCGACGCGCAGGTGAAGACCCAACACGAATGTTTGCTGGTGAAGGAACACCAGAGCAGACTAACCGGCGATTTCATTACCTATCTAAAGGCCAGGAGGCCACTCGGCTCTCAACTGCTTTTGATTCGGTTACCCTTTATGGATCGGATCCGGATTTACGGCTGGACATTTGGGGCAAGATTGGCAATTCCGGTGTTAGTGTGGCGACTCTCGACGACATGAAAAAGCTCTTTTCTGGATTTGACCTATGTGCGCCAACAACTTCCGTTTCCATGACTATTAATGGTCCAGCGCCCATGATACTTGCATTTTTCATGAATGCTGCAATCGATCAGCAGGTCGAGAAGTATCTCAAGGAAAATGATGGTTGGAAGTCTGCAGAGAAAGTTATAGACGAGTTTTTTAGTGATCAAGAAAGACCAAAGTATGAAGGAGAATTGCCGGAAACTCATGATGGCCTTGGGCTTGGACTGCTTGGTATAAGCGGCGACCAATTAGTTTCAAAAGGTATATATGCGGAGATTCGTGAGAAAACTTTAAGCGCTGTAAGAGGAACTGTTCAGGCCGATATACTTAAAGAAGACCAAGCGCAGAATACCTGTATTTTTTCTACTAATTTTGCAATGCAAATGATGGGGGATATGCAGTTATATTTCATAGCAAATAATATTCGGAATTATTACAGCGTGTCGGTAAGCGGATACCATATTGCCGAAGCAGGTGCCAATCCGATATCTCAATTAGCGTTCACACTTTCAAATGGCTTTACACTTGTCGAATATTACTTGTCCCGCGGGATGCACGTAGACGATTTTGTTCCAAATTTTAGTTTCTTCTTTTCTAATGGAATGGATCCAGAATATACAGTTATGGGTCGAGTCGCCCGCAGGATCTGGGCTCGAGCCATGAAAGAAAGATATGGAGCGAACTCACGCAGTCAAAAATTGAAATATCATATCCAAACTTCGGGAAGGAGTTTGCATGCTCAAGAGATGAGCTTTAATGATATTCGCACTACTTTGCAAGCTCTTTATGCCATCTTTGATAATACGAATAGCCTCCACACTAATGCTTATGATGAGGCAATTACGACACCGACTGAGGAATCCGTTCGTCGTGCCGTTGCAATCCAATTGATCATAAACCGTGAGTTTGGCTTGAACTTTTGCGAAAATCCATGGCAAGGATCGTTTATCGTTGATCAGCTTACCGATATGGTTGAGGAGGCAGTTTATAAAGAATTTGAGAACATATCTGAACGAGGTGGTGTTCTTGGCGCTATGGATACCATGTATCAGCGCGGGAAAATCCAAGAAGAGAGCATGTACTATGAACACAAGAAGCATGATGGTAGTCTAGCCATTATTGGAGTTAACACTTTCCTTCCAGAGAAAGGCTCTGAGGAGGTGATTGAGGGTCGAGAATTAGCTCGCTCGAATGAAGGAGATAAACAAATACAAGTAGATAATCTGGACAAGTTTAAAAAATTAAACCAAGCGCGTTATCAAGTTGCTTCAGATAAATTAAGAGCGTCTGCGCTGAACCGAGAGAATGTATTTGAGGCTTTAATGGAAGCGTCGAAACATTGTACTCTGGGTCAGATGACCGAAGCTCTATTCAGTGTGGGGGGGTTGTACCGGAGGAATATGTGATGGATTTGGACTAACTCTGGTTTGTGTTCTCAATTTTTAAGTAGGTAGTTTGCCGCCTCCCATCCTGATAGAAATGCACCCTCAATTCGCGGACCCGCAAAAGCATCCCCCGCTATGACTAGACCTGGTGATTCGTTGGCTACAATAAATGGTTCTGGG
>NZXB01000017.1 GCA_002701765.1 Porticoccaceae bacterium | reverse complement strand
TTAATTGCGATCGTGAGTTGGTAATGGAAAATGGTCAATTTTCCATTAAAAAACTGAGTTAGATTACAACAAGTATTCCATGGTTAACTGTTAGTGAAGAGATGAGATGGGTAAAAGTGTCGTAGTTCTTGGGTCTCAATGGGGCGATGAAGGTAAGGGAAAAATAGTTGATTTGCTCACCGATAAAGCAGCCTTGGTGGTCCGGTTTCAAGGAGGCCATAATGCCGGACATACATTGGTCATCTCAGGAGAGAAAACTGCACTCCATTTAATTCCGTCGGGAATCTTGAGAGAAACAGTGATTTGCGCTATCGGAAATGGTGTCGTGTTAGCTCCAGACGCTCTGCTGTCAGANATCGCAATGTTGGAGGNCAGAGGCATAGATGTNAGATCTCGTTTGCACATATCCGGTAATTGCCCCCTTATTATGGNATATCATGTCGCACTCGATCAGGCTCGAGAAGCAGCTCGCGGTGCGGCAAAGATTGGGACCACAGGCAGGGGNATTGGCCCCGCTTATGAAGATAAGGTGGCGAGACGTGGTTTAAGAGTTAGTGATTTATCCGACATGAGTCTTTTTGCTGAAAAATTACGTGAATTGTTGGAATACCATAATTTTTCTCTGACACGTTACTACTCCGAGGATCCTATAGAATATGAAAACCTTCTAGATTCATCGTTTCTATGGGCTGAAAAATTGTTGCCCATGAGAAGCAATGTGACCGAATTGCTCATGAGAAGCCGCACGTNGGGTAAAAATATCCTTTTTGAGGGNGCTCAAGGCTGTCTTCTGGACATTGATCATGGCACTTATCCNTTTGTAACGTCCTCCAATACTACGGCTGGGGCCGCATCTTCGGGAACGGGTTTTGGGCCACTATATNTGAGTGATGTTATGGGTATCACGAANGCCTATACCACGCGGGTTGGTTCGGGGCCCTTTCCTACAGAGCTCAATTGCAGTNTAGGCAAGCATTTGGGTGAAAAAGGCCGNGAATTTGGAACTACAACTGGCCGTGAACGCAGGTGTGGTTGGTTAGATGTTGTTGCACTNAGGCANGCAGTTTCTATTAATAGCATATCAACTATTTGCCTGACCAAGCTGGACGTNNTGGATGGAATGGAGTCTGTTAATATCTGTGTCGATTATCAGTATGCGGATGGCAGTTCGGCAGATACACCTCAGCACTCAGACGAGTATAAAAACATAGTTCCTCGATANGAGATACTACCAGGTTGGACCGAGGTGACAGCTGGAGTGAGTGATTTCGAAAGCCTTCCGAAAAATGCTAAACAATATATCAATCGTGTTGAAGCTCTTTTAGGAACTCCAATTGATCTAATATCAACAGGACCAGATCGATCTGAAACCATAATACTTAAACATGTATTTNGCTGAATTAGTATTCTTGGAGGAAGGTGAGCTATGACTTCTGACATCAGTTCCTCTATTTTGGACTTAATTGGCGATACTCCGATGTTGAAATTAAGTTCGTTTGATACTGGCCTTTGTGAACTNTNCGTNAAGCTCGAATTGCAGAATCCGGGTGGCTCGATCAAGGACCGCATTGCTCTGTCCATCATAAAGGATGCTGAAAGATCGGGGCAGCTTGTTCCGGGGGGCACCATAATTGAAGCAACCGCAGGAAATACTGGAATTGGTCTTGCTCTTGTTGGGGCCCTAAAAGGGTATCGGGTCATCCTAGTAATTCCAGATAAAATGAGTCGAGAAAAAATCTTCCACTTGGAAGGCCTTGGAGCCGAGATTGTAATAACACGCTCTGATGTTCCTGAAGGACACCCGGAATACTATCAAGACCGAGCGCGCGCAATTGCCTCTGATACCAAAGACAGTTTTCTTGCCAACCAGTTTTCTAATCCGAGTAATCCTGCTGCNCACAGAACATTCACCGCACCAGAAATATGGCGTCAGATGGATCGCAATGTCGATGCAGTGGTGACAGGTGTTGGTTCCGGCGGCACAGTCACGGGCTTAGCCCAGTTCTTAAAAGAAAAGAATCCTAAAATACAAATGGTTGTTGCTGACCCTGATGGTTCTGTTGTGGCGGATGCAGTGACCAAAGGAGACTACTGTTACNGTGGCGNATCTTGGCTGGTTGAGGGAATTGGTGAAGATTTTATACCAGATAATTTTGATCTTTCTTTAACGGATGATGCGGTTGTGGTTTCGGACAAAGAAGCTTTTCATGCGCTTGACATTTTGTTGAGAAAAGAGGGAGTGTTGGGGGGATCATCTACCGGAACGTTGATTGCTGGTGCCGTGAAATGGTGTCAAAAGCAAGAGGTTGCAAAGCGGGTAGTAACGTTTGTTTGCGATACCGGGAACAAGTACCTTTCGAAGGCATACAATAAATCCTGGCTACAGGATAATGATTTGTCGGGAAAAATTTTCTCAGGGGACTTGAGTGATCTGATAAACCGGAGGGCAGATGAGAACGAAATAATTGGTGTTACAAGTTCCGACACATTGATGACGGCATACAATCGCATGCGGTCTGCAGATGTTTCTCAGATCCCGATAATAGATGATGGGAAATTGGTTGGGATACTCGATGAAGAAGACTTATTAATGACAGTGAGTTGTGACCAGTCGTCGTTTGTCGTTCCTGTNTCAAAATTTATGGTAACNGATCTTGATATACTGCAAAAGGATGCGACTATTNGTGATGTGGAGGAGCTGCTGAAAGAGGGAAAGGTAGCAATAATTTTTGAAGGAGNCACATTTTTAGGATTTGTCACTAAGGTTGATTTGATAAATTATTTTAGGCGCCAAGCATGATTCAACTGCGATATAGAATAAATGAATAAGTCATTTAAGGGATTTGAAACTCGAGCTATACATTCTGGACAGGAGCCAGACCCAGCNACGGGTGCGATNATGACCCCGATTTATACCACCTCCACTTATGTTCAACAAAGTCCTGGCGTCCATAAGGGCTTCGAGTATTCTAGAACGCATAATCCGACACGCAGCGCCTTGGANAATTGCATCGCNGAACTNGAGAGTGGTGGTGAGGGTTTTGCCTTTTCGTCGGGCATGTCTGCTATTGCGACAGTCATGGAAATTCTTGACACTGGTGATCACGTGATTGCNATGGATGATCTATACGGTGGAACGTATAGGTTGTTTGAAAATGTGCGCAAAAGATCGGCAGGTCTAAATTTTAGCTTTTGTGACCTAAGTGATTCGAATCAATTGGAAAAAAAATTGACCAACTCTACTAAAATGATATGGGTTGAAAGTCCCACCAACCCATTGCTCAAGTTGGCCGACCTCAGAGCCATAGCAGATTTTGCGAAGCGCTATAATTTGATTTCTGTGTGTGACAATACTTTTTGTTCCCCAGTTGTTCAGCGTCCCCTGGAATATGGGTTTGATATCGTGGTGCATTCCGCAACGAAATATNTTAATGGCCATTCTGATATGATCGGAGGGGTAGCAGTATGTTCATCAAATAGGACAGATCTTGCGGAAAAAATCAGATTTCTGTCTAACTCGATTGGCTCAATTATGAGTCCGTTTGACAGCTTTTTGGTGACTAGGAGTCTAAAGACTTTGTCCTTACGGATGGAGAGGCATTGCAAGAATGCTCAGAGCATCGCAGAGTTTTTTGAAGGTCATCGCGCAATCGATCAGGTCCTATACCCTGGTTTGAAATCTCATCCGCAATACAAGCTTGCTAATCAGCAAATGAACGGATATGGAGGCATGATAAGCGTTATTGTTAAAGGTGGCCTAGAAAGAGCCGTTAAATTCGTGGAGAGTACCAAACTTTTTGCGCTTGCAGAAAGCTTGGGTGGTGTTGAGAGCCTGGTTGAACATCCAGCGATAATGACGCATGCATCGGTTCCAAAAGATATTCGTGACAAGATTGGGATAGTTGATGGCCTGGTGAGGCTGTCTGTGGGTATCGAAACGATTGATGATCTTTTAATTGATCTGGAATCCGCACTGGACGCAGATTAGTATGGCATTATTTCTATTTAAATCTGAACTCTCAACCCACTTTTTTCTTTACAATCTTAAATCTCAGATAACGGCTGGCTATACTTAACTACGATTCGATCCTTGTCCAGTTGGTAAAGATGATGAACTCGAGTTGGAAGGTCACCTAGAATGAATTCTGTGACTCTTTGGTAATGCTGAACAAATGAGTTTATTTCCAAAGGGCTCATGATCTCGTGGGCCATTTCTATTCCAGATTCAAGGTGCCTCTCCATCAACTTTTGTTCTTGCTCTAAGCGCCAAATAAGAACCTGATCGAAGGACGGTGCCCTCAACATAATCCAACGGTCAATATAATTGAAGAGTTTTTGATATGGTTCTGCGATGCAATTATTTACATATTTTCGCCATATAAAATTGGGATCGAACTCTCTTTCAAGGTTGTTTATGTCGACCTCGAGTTCTGCTCTTTTCTGTGCCTTTGCACCAAGACACCAACCCTCCAAAACGATCAGATCTAATGGTTTGGATACCCGAATGAACTCATTGGTATTGCATCGATCATCAATCGTTTTGTCAAAACGCGGAACTAGGACGTCCTCGGAACCATCGACTAGCCCATCGAGAATTCGCATGGCAAGTTCGATATCATGGGTCCCCGGAACACCGCGAGTTACGAGTAAAGGATGAATCTCTTGCCCCAGTTGATTCCGTTTGTTTTTAGTGTGATAGAAATCATCTATAGAGGTTGACAAAGCATTTATATTAAATTGAGATGCAGCTACAGTGCAAAGATAGTCGGCAAGTGCTGATTTTCCTGAGCCCTGTGACCCGCTGATACCTAGAACGAGAGGTTGATTTCTTTTTTTTAACTTGGGTTGTAGTTTTTCCATAATTGGTAAAAACCACTTGTTTGCTTGGTTCAGGTAGCCTAAGCCCAGTTTATTTCGGTGCAGAAAAGAATTTTCAGTCTCATTCACGAAGCATATGCTCGAGGAAGGTAAATCGCTGAATTAAGTGAAATTATATTGTCGCAATTTTAAGCTACTTTTTGCAAATCTATGAGCGGCCTGTCTGAGGGTAAGTAAAATAAATTTGCATGCAAATTCTCATTTGATTCAGGATAATAAACTTTGGAGATTATACAATCCAACGCATTTAACTCTCGGATAAATTAAATGCTTAGTTTTAGAATTATTGTTTTGACCGCGGTACTTTTGGGATTGATGGGTTGCATTGCTGCATCCGAAATTATAAAGCTATCTCCGTCTTCAACCACCGATCTTGATGAGCATTTTGACCAGTTAAAAGCTAATCGATGGTATTCAGAATCTTCTGAGAGATTAAAGGCTGCAGTTCGAGTAGTAGCCCGGCAGACTAATCAACCTCGTTTGGCAAAAAATATAATTTTGTTTATTGGCGACGGAATGAGTATTGCTACGGTAACAGCTGCGCGCATATTGGAAGGGCAAAATAGAGGGCTCAGCGGGGAGGAAAACTTTCTCAGTTTTGGCCAGTTCCCTTTTCTAGGACTAGTAAAAACTTATAATGTCGATGCTCAGACACCGGATTCTGCGGGGACTATGACGGCTATCATGAGTGGAATAAAAACTGACTTTGGAGTTGTGGGGGTTGATGAAAAAGTAACTCGAGGAGATTGTGAAAGTCAGTCAGGAAATGAAGTCATTAGCGCTTTGGAGCTTGCCGAAATTGCTGGTCTATCAACTGGCATAGTCTCCACTGCAAGAATAACGCATGCCACTCCGGCTGCAGCTTATGCTCATTCGGTAGAGCGGGAATGGGAAGATATATCTTCTATGCCGGATGAAGCGATAAAAGCTGGATGTGAGGATATTGCNTCCCAACTNATAAATTTNGAAGCTAACCTTGAAAGTAAATTTGCTANTGTTGANATAGACGGCTTAGAAGTNGTTCTTGGGGGGGGAGCNCAACACTTTTTGCCAATATCAGCGGNNCATGAAAGTGGCTTCCANGGTATTCGCAGCGACCAAAGGAATCTCATTAATGAATGGACACAAAGCCATCTGCCCCGCACTTTCGTTAAAGACAATGCGGAACTNGAGGCAGTGGACTCAAAGCTAGGCCAGAAAGTGCTTGGCCTTTTCAGTGGATCACATATGTTGTTTGAGTCTGTGCGAACGAAATCTAAGTCAGATCAACCATCACTTAGCGACATGACAAAGCGAGCGATTGAACTAACNGAAAATAATCCCAAAGGATTCTTTTTGGTCATTGAATCAGGCCGCATTGACCATGCGCATCACCTAAANAATGCGTTCAANGCGCTNTCNGANACGATAGAACTCTCTTCGGCAGTTCAAACTGCTTTAGATGCAACAAATGCTGAAGAAACTCTCATAATTGTGACCTCTGATCATGGGCATGTCATGACCATATCCGGTTATCCAAGAAGAGGAAATCCGATCTTGGGGAAAGTGGTTTCTGTGGGAGAGAGTGCATTCGCACAAGATTTGGCAGGGCTTCCATACACGACGCTGGGATATCAAAATGGCCCAGGCTTGGGCAGAGGCGGATTAAATCCCGATCTTGCTTATCAAAGACCACCAGCGTTTGGTCGTCATGACTTGACTAAGATAGATACGCTGCAGAGCGGTTTCCGGCAGGAATCCCTTGTTCCACTATATGCTGAAACGCACTCCGGCGAGGATGTCGTTGTTTATGCTTCTGGTCCTGGAGCTCATCTTGCGACTGGAACCATGGAACAAAGCGTAATCTTCCACATCATGGATTATGCAGGAAGTCTCAAAAAGAGGGCAAAGGCAGCGATTGCGAACGAGCGTTAACAGCAACCATGTCTTCTAAAAATTAAATGTGTCGCAATGTTCTCATTACAAGCTAGGTTTAACCTCTTTACATGTTCCCGCGCCGAGAATTTCAAAGTAGCAGGTATAGAGCAATTCGTTATATTCAACTAGAAAAGTATGAGATCGCCCGTCAGGGCCCTCGCCCGAGCTAATGATATTTCCGTTTGAGATTATCCGCCTTAAAACAACTTTTTCTCTACTCCTTTTTTCTTCCGCTGCTCTTTCTTCTCTTTGCTTTTGTGGTTGCGCAAGCCACTCGTCATATATTCTCGCAACGTCACCATCTTTAGCAAAAACTTCGGCGCTTGTCATAATGGAAGTTATCAAGAAAATTATTTNCATCATCTCGCTCCTGTTATACTGTACTCATCTATATGTGGGATTTAACACGTAAATCCAACATTTCTTCCATTTTGTAGCTAAAATACGAGTTTTTTATATCAATAACTGTGGCAGTCTTTTGCTAATGAAACATAAACTTTTAAAACTGAATGCTGGACTTCACTGGACAACAATAGTCAGCGAGAAAATTCTTCTCGGGGTTATTGGACTAGCGACCTGTGTTGCTTCGGTTCAATACCTTTATAACATGTTTTTGGCAAGAGAGATTCTTCTTGCCGATTTATTTATGTTATTTATTTTTGTTGAAATCATAGGGATGGTAGGTGCTTTTTATAGTACGAGCAGGATACCCGTTACCCTGCCAATAATTATCGCAATAACTGCGTTATGTCGTTTGATCATTATGCAAAGTAAAGAGATGGACGCTCTTATGGTGCTGGGGGAGTCCGGTGCAATTTTAATTTTATCCGTTGCGGCNTACATAATGAGCATGAAAGATCGTATCAGCCGAGAGAAAGACAAAGAATTTCGTGACGATCGTCNAGAGGAAGACTAATCCGCTTCTTCATCAAACATTACCCTTGAATGCCATCTTCAAACTGGTGGTCGGTTCNGCAAACGCCGGTGACGTACTTTATGAGTTTAAATTATCGTATCTTCCCAGTCTTCTGCGCAACAGCCAGTTTGCTTGTTATGCCACTTTCCNATGGAGGCATAGAAATTGATGGTGTACTTGATGAACCCGAATGGGCGCAGGCAACTGAATTTAAGGATTTTGTCTCAGTCGTCCCTCTGACAGGTAACCCGGCAAAATATGCTACAACTGTTCGAGTGATCGCCAACGAGGACGGCATCTTTTTTGGTTTCGAAAACTATCAACCGCCNCAGGTTAGACGCATACGACGTCAATTTGCTAGGGATGCTGATGTAGACGCGGATCGAAATATCGTAAGCATCGATTTTGAGGGCAATGCTTTGGTTGGTTATTCTTTTGTTGTTGGCTCCGCCAATTCGAGGCAGGATGCGACTTTGACTAATGCCAAATATTCAAATGCTTGGGATGGCACATGGTACTCACAGACCCATGAGGATGAGGAGTATTGGTATAGTGAAATACATATTCCATGGACCGTGGCTCCTATGTCTCGTGCCGTAGANGGTCGAAAAAAAATCTCGCTATGGTTTTCTCGCGTGGTATATGACGAAGCATTGCGCTTCGCTTATCCCAATGCGTTTTACACAAGAGCCACTTTTCTCGAGGATTGGCACGTCATCNAGTTAGATTANAAGGGCCAATCAACACTCGATTTATTCCCTTATATCAGCTACACGGAGCAACTTCTTGAGACAGGAAATTCCAGCGGACAGAGCAAATTTGATATAGGCCTAGACGTCATATGGCGTCCCAATGGAAGCACTCAACTTACGGGAGCCATTAATCCTGACTTTGGTCAAGTTGAGAGTGATGACTTGGTTGTAAATTTCTCAGCGTTTGAGACCTTCGTTAGCGAAAAACGACCTTTCTTCACCGAAAATCAATCGCTCTTTAACAGCTCAATACCAAATGATGATCAGATTCTTTATACCCGGCGTATTGGCGCTGGCAATTCGGATGGCCTAATGGATATAGATGTTGCGTTAAAGACAACTCATTTTGGTGATAGCATTGATTTGGGCGTGTTTGCAGTATTAGANAGTGATCAAGATGATAGNTTGGGAGGGGAGTTCTTCGCTAGTCGATTTCAACGAAAGGTGAGAGATCTAACCATAGGACATCGCCTTACATACTCCGACAAACCAATACTAGCGAGACAAGCCATAGTGCAAGCTGTGGATATTGATTGGCAAAATCAGACTGGNCTAAGGATCAAAGGCGAGTTGCTTTTTAGTGACGTCCGACGCGGATCCGCTGACGCTAGCAGCATATTGGGAATTGAGGAAGAGGATTTTGCAGGGTGGACAAAGCTTTCNTACGTTCCCAGCGATGCATGGAAGCACAACCTGTTTATTTCGCGNTATGGTGATAAATTTGATCTCAACGACNTNGGCTTCATGAAACGCAATGGCATTAAGGAAGTGAATGGAAGNTCTCGTTATAAGCGACTGAATTATAGTTCTGATTCAATTTTGTTATCTAGNTCGAGCAAACTGGATTTTGGCTACTCTGAAAATACAGCCGGTCTCAGACTCGAAAGTTGGCTTGGAATTGAAAACGAATGGGACTTCCGGTCGACGCGATCCATCGAACTTAACTTCGGTGTTTTTTCTGGCGGTTGGGATGATCGAATCACGCGAGGGAATGGGGATGCTGCTTATTCTTACGGCTANTGGAGCTATGCTGAATANAGAAGNCCCAGAGGNAATGAAGTCAATTATTTTGCAGCTGTTGAGGCAGAATATAATCCAGAGCAGGAGTTCTCTTGGAAATTGTCGTTTGGTCCAGAGGTTTATGCAACTGACAGTTTGACTTTTAATGGCCTTTTTAGCGTTGGAAGGAAGGAACATTGGTTAATATGGGACTCCGAGGTGAAACAGCTGGCAGGGTACGATGCAGCATTTTTCGATATGAACTTAGGCCTTGATTGGTACCCATCTGATCGACACGAGGTTCGAATTAAGTTTCAATGGGTTGGCATAGATGCTGAGGTGGTTGATGGATATGAGTTGGATGATAACGGGAGACTTGTTGTTTCTGATTTGCCTTCGTCGGACTTTAGTCTGAGTGATACGGCTTTGCAAGTGCGCTATCGGTTTCAGATAGCACCTTTGTCAGACATATTCCTCGTTTACAGCAGGGGGGGGTATTATGAAAGCGAGAACGGTGCTGAGGGCCCGGGGAAACTTCTGCAGAAGGGTTGGGAAGACGTGATGGTTGAAACTGTTATCGCCAAAATTCGCTACCGTTTCTAGAGTATTGCTCTTGGTACTGCGCTTCCCCAATAATTATAACCGGCAAAGCGCGGCGTTTTCGGCAGGTACATATGCTCGAGAGTCTTAATTTCAAACCCGGACTCTCTTATCAGAGAGGCGATATCTCGATTGAGGTTGCAACCGCCAGCTATCTTACCCCAGATTGGATTCATACGGCTTTGCCAGAGAGCGACAGGCTCATCTGGTGCTAAGCCATGTTCGCAGAAAAGTAATCTACCGCCATTTTTCAATACTCGCAAGGCCTCTCGGCAGACTTTAATTGGATCAATTACGGTGCACAGAGTGTACGTTATTAGGACGGTATCTACAGAATCGTTCGGGAGATCAATTTCCTCGGCATATGCCATTAAAAATTCGACCTGAAGATCCTGTTCATCAGCCACCTTCTGCGCCATCGCACTTAGTTCCGCTGAGGGGTCAAGGCCAATGATCCTATCGATCTTGGTAGTATCGTAAAATTCAAAATTCAGTCCAGAGCCTGAACCTATCTCCAGTACCGTGCCGCCAGCCATGGGAACTATTTTTTCGCGTTGCTTAGCAATTGGTTTAGCGCCACATAAGAAATTCAGGCATCTGGGCAGCAAATACTTTTCGTAAAACCCGCTCATTTTTGATTTCCCCAGGGAGCATTACGGTCTTCGATTAAAGGTAAAAGTTGCTTCGAAGATCAGCTACTGCTCTATCAATAATCAAAAAACCACGCTTATTAAAATAATTTCCACTTTAAAACAACGCGGTATACTAAATCGCATGGTACCCGCCGTCGACCGGCATGATTGTCCCAGTGACCCACTTTGACTCATCAGATGCAAGATAAATCGCCATATAGGCAATGTCTTCAGGACTCCCGAGACGACCAAGAGGAAACATTTCTCCCGCCTCTGCCAGTGCCTGGTCCAAGGGGGTTGAGCCGCCAAGCACATTTCCACCACGCTCTTCATAGACTGACGTGACAAGGGGAGTTGGAATTGTGCCAGGGCAGATTGCATTGATGCGAACGTTGTCTTTTGCATACTCTATGGCCGCCTGTCGAGTCAGTGCTACCACGCCACCCTTTGCCGCCGTGTATGCTGCAACACCACTCCATGCCGTTAGGGCAGTCAGAGAGGATTGGTTTATAATTGATCCTCCTCCCTGCGAAATCATTTGTGGAATTACGGCTTTATTTGATAAAAAAACGCCAGTGAGATTGACCGCGATCACACGATCCCACTCACTTTTAGTGGTGGTAGTCACGGATCCCGCTCCGGGCACGCCAGCATTCGCAAACAAGATATCTACCCGGCCGAATGCTTCGAGGGTCTTGATAACCATGACCTCATTAGAGGTTTCTTCTGATACATCGGCCTCGAGGAAAGATGCATCCCCAAAGCCAGAGTTTTCAGCTATTAACTGTGCCGTTTCTTGCGCGGCTTTCGCGCTGATGTCCGCGCACATGACCTTGGCTCCTTGCGCCGCAAAATGTATTGCAGAAGCTTGACCCAAACCAGAACCTGCTCCAGTTACAATAGCCGTCTTCCCCAGCAACCGCTCTCCGGTTTTAATTTGATCTGTATTTTTCATCTTTTTCTCATCCTATGACTATTTGATGATGGTGCAAAAGTGTATGTTACATCAAAAGGAGGTGTTCGAGTTAATGCATGTAAGACAGTCAACTTGGTTTTTGATGGCGCCTCAATATATCTACTTTTTAGGCACATAAGTCTATGTCAGTTGCTAGGGCTTTTGCAAAGATACTTGCATCCACATTGCCTCCCGACAAAACTGCTATTACAGGATCGCTAATCATATTTGACTTCAGGAACAACGCGGCTGCTAGAGCCACTGCTCCGCTGGGTTCTAGCACTAATTTCAAGTGCCGAAAAGCTGCGACCATTGCTCGCAACACCTGATCCTCTGAAACCACTAACCCAGGACCACAGAGTCTTCGCATTATAGGGAAAGTGAGTTCCCCCGGGTGCGGCGCCATTATTGCATCACAAAGTCCTCCAGAAAGTCTTTCATTTGCGCATATTTTTCCTTGGCCTAATGATCTTGCAGTGTCATCAAAACCTTCCGGTTCGCAGGTTCTTGCCCGAAAACAAGGTGCATTTGCCTCAAGCGCCAAAGCGATGCCTGATGTCAACCCACCTCCGCCGCAGCAGACAAGCACATCCGCATTTCTCACGCCATGCGATTTAGCCTCATGGGCAATCTCAAGACCAACTGTTCCTTGACCAGCGATAACCATCGGATCATCATATGGTTTAATCATTGTCAGACCGCGCTCTTTGGCTAGTTGCAAAGCAATGCTCTCTCGGCTCTGCTTAGCTCGATCATAAAGTTTGACCTCTGAGCCAAGTCTCCTAGTGTTATTGATCTTTAGTTGAGGTGCATCCTCGGGCATTACAATAACTGAAGCGCATTGGTGCTGCTGCGCTGCGAGGGCTATTCCTTGAGCATGATTCCCCGAAGAATAAGCCACCACACCATTAGCCAGCTCTTTTTTTGATAAATTTGAAATAGCATTAAAAGCGCCTCTGTATTTGAAGCTGCCTGTATGCTGAAGACACTCCGGTTTGAGCAAGATGCGACGCCCGGCCAGTTTATTCAAAATGGTTGATGACATGAGAGGCGTTGTAAAAGTCCGACTCCTGAGTCGATTTGCCGCTTTCTCAATTTGTCCAATATCCAATTTTAAAAACCTATCCTATTGATTTAGCATGTAAGCCGGTTTTTTTTCACCTGATTAGGTTTCCGCGAATGGTGACCTCACTAGCGTAAAGCAGTATTATGCATAAGGGATGATAACAAAAAGGAGCATCAAACCTTGCGTTTTTTAAGTATTGCATTTGCACTAATTGCTTTCATAGCCACAGTTTCATGCGTTGTATCAGATAGAACCGTTAAAAAAGAAACGACTGCAGAAGAGACAGCTTCATTGAGTTCTTTGGATGAAATGCGGTCACGTCGTCCGTCAACTTTCTCTGGGGACGCTATAGATGCGTCGCATAAAGGATCAGAGTTATATAAAGAGCATTGCGCAAGCTGTCATGAGGGACAAGTATACAAGGCGCCCAATGCCTATTGGTTAGGAATTATGTCGGCAAAAAATCTGTATAACACGATGGCATCAGGAATAATGCAACAACAAGCCTCTGCATTATCAGAACAGGAACGAAGACAGATTGTGGAACATCTTGTTCAGCAGCCATTTGAGGAGGCTTTTGTGGAACCAAAGTACTCGGCCTGCAGGGGCGATGCTGCAAAATTTACTGCGTTTATTGAAGGTGAGCGCACAGGTTGGGGTGTCGACACGCGTCGATTTGTGCCGAAAGACGTTGCTAATCTTGATAAGGATGATATTTCCCGGCTGAAACTGAAGTGGAGTTTTGGATTTCCCGGAGCCATGCGAGCTCGCTCGCAACCGACGGTTGCTATGGGAGCAATCTTCGTTGGAAGTCAGGATGGCACGGTTTATGCGCTTGATCTCGAGTCTGGCTGCGTGCGTTGGGCTTATGAAGCAAGTGCGGAAGTCAGAACCGGAGTTGTCGTCGCCAATCATTCAATACTTGGAGAGCTTGCTTTTTTTGGTGATCTGATTGCAAATGTGTATGCCGTGAAAGCTACCACAGGAGAGTTAGTTTGGAAGGTCAGCGCTGATAATCACCATAGCGCAACATTAACAGGAACACCCGCATTCTTTAACGATCGATTATATGTCCCAGTCTCGTCACTTGAAGTTATTCCAGCTGCTGATCCAAAGTATGAGTGTTGCACATTTAGGGGCCATGTCCGCGCTCTGAACGCATCTGACGGCGCAACTGCTTGGGATAGTTACTCTGTTGATGTGGAATCAGTAATTGTGGGAGCGACATCTCTTGGCACTCGTATATTGGCGCCTTCAGGAGCGCCTGTTTGGACGAGCCCAACAATTTTTGCAAGCGCCAATATGCTCATTTTTGGTTCCGGAGAAAATTATTCATCGCCGGCTGATGACAACAGTGACTCTATTATAGCCGTCCGTCTTGATACGGGAGAGCGGATTTGGCAACGACAAAATGTGGAGGGTGATGCTTGGAATGTTGCATGCATGATGGAGAATAATCCTAATTGCCCCAAGGAAGATGGTCCTGATCATGATCAAGCGTCTAGCCCGCTTCTGATTTCTATCCCATCGGGGGATTCAATTCTGGTCGCAGGGCAAAAAGATGGTCGAGTTTTTGCGATTGATGCGCAAACAGGACAGAAAAAACTTTGGGAGGTGGATATCGCTAGGGGGAGCATTCAGGGGGGCATACATTTCGGTATGGCTGCTGACGGCACGGTCGTATATGCGCCGGTAAATGACATGAATGATACGAGGAACGGAGAGTGGTTAGACCCTGAGAAAGCGCGACCAGGTATGACTGCGATTGATGCAGTAACAGGAAAGATATTGTGGAGCCACTTGCAGGATAATGTTTGCGGAAAGGACCGTAAAACATGTGATCCTGGTATCTCTGCGCCAGTTACCGCCATTCCCGGAGCTGTTGTTGCGGGACATTTGGATGGTTTTTTAAGGATCTATGACAAAGAGACAGGATCGGTTCTATGGGAATATGATACCGCTCGTAGCTTCGAGACCGTTAACGGCGTGGAGGCTTTTGGCGGCAGCATGAGCGGNGCTGGGCCAACAGTAGCTCAGGGGCATCTCATTTCAAATTCTGGTTATGGACTCTATTTTCATGAGCCGGGAAATGCTCTATTGGTTTATTCTGTTGATGGGCGCTGATAATCTCTAAGCAGCCCCCTTGAGAGTGCTTCTTGAGATAGCTTTGCCAATCCGGCAAAANCCCTCTTGTTGTTTTCATGAGTCAGAAAGATTCCACTACTTTCGCTATCCCAGACAACTGCTTCCCACTGATCGTGGGGNGCGATTTCCATTGATTTATGGTTTGCCCAATCGACACCGGCATCCGATGTTGGTGCAAGCCACAAGAGGGTTTTTCCTCCTTCAGATGTCTTTTTGGTGCTGATTAGAACCAGCTGTCTGGTTTTAGGATGAATGTCGGCAGCAGTTACCAAAGAGTTCACAGGCANCACCTGAGTTGTTTTGGGGCGATAGTGCCCCGGNAACTTTGGAAACCGGTAAAGATTTGAATTTCTATCGCCTCTGTTCTTGGTAAAGAGCCATATTTCATTACCATGAATTGCAATTGCTTCAGCGTCGAAATCGTGAGACATAGGCAGACCGCTTCTACGGTCAGCATATATAAACGTGATCCTCTGGGCAGACGGCTCTGGTTTCTCTATATCCTCCCATGCTATTCGGTATATGGTTAATTTTCTTCGACGATTAAAGTTATTGCCTATATCGCCTATATAAAGGAAGTGAGCGTCACTTGCCAACGATTCCCAATCAGAATTGATAGTGTTTGCCANCCGGAAGGAGTTGAGCTCGTTNCCAATGTTATCAAGCTTAAAAATTAAAGCTCCGTTTCCGCTGTCATTCAAGGTCCATAGATTTTTTCCTCGACTAGCTAGTGCCGAACTCTCATGAAGAGTGGAGCTGAATTGCATAATTGCTCTTGGTTCCAATGGCGTTTCACTTGCATTTGTGGGTTGGACAAACGCCAAAAGTATCAGTGCCAATAATTTCAAATTGCTTTTGCGAAGGCCTTTCATANAGAAAACTTGCTAATTGTTTTTAAGGACAGGAGCTAGTGTAACACGTCAATTTTACCATTCGGCGCAGAGCTTGGGCTTTTACCCAGCGGGATGATATCTTATCTTGGAAAATTTATTTTCCGCCTGGGAAAGAGAAGTCGATTTGAGTCTGTTCGTCAGAGGACAACCATCTCTCGGTAATAGTTTTTCTTCTAGTGTAAAATCTCATGCCATCCGGGCCATAGGCAGCAAGGTCACCATATCGGGAATCCTTCCACCCACCAAAGCTATGGTTCGCTGCAGGCACTGGAAGAGGAACATTAATTCCNACCATTCCAGCCTGAACGCCGCTCGCAAACTGTCGGGCTGCATGTCCATCTCGAGTAAATATACTTGCACCATTCCCNTATTGATTTCCATTGACTATTTCCAGTGCCTCTGAGGCTGTTTCGGCTCGAATGAGGCAAAGTACGGGTCCAAAGATTTCTTCCTGATAAATTCTCATACCGGTTTTGACATTGTCGAAGAGACATCCACCNAGAAAATATCCTGGNTGGTGGCAGCAGTTGTTTAGGCGGCCATCAACCAGCAGATCAGCGCCTTCACTAACTCCTGACTCAACTAAAGCGAGTATCTTGTCTAGTTGGACGGCGCTATTCACAGGCCCCATATCCAAATTCTGTCTTCCTGGTCCTATAGTTAATCGGGCCACTTTATTGGCAAGCGTATTTGCCAGCTGATCACTGGTTTCNNGTCCGACAGTAACGACTACCGATAATGCCATGCAACGTTGCCCGCAAGACCCATAAGCCGCGCCCATGATGGCATTTGAGGCCATTTCCAGATCGGCATCGGGTAGCACAATTGCGTGATTTTTGGCGCCACCAAGAGCTTGAACTCGCTTGCCACTTGCGCTTGAAACGCTATAGATGGCTCTGGCGGCTGGAGTAGAACCTACAAAACTTACGGCACTAATTTCGGGACATCGCATCAGTTTATCAGCTGTAGTGGAATCACCTTGAACGACATTGAGCACGCCCGCAGGNAAACCAGCCTCATGGAAAAGTTCCGCAAGCCGCAAGCTAGTNGAGGGAACCTTTTCCGATGGTTTNAGTATGAAGGTATTTCCACAGGCTACAGCAAGTGGGAACATCCATAAAGGCACCATAGCTGGGAAATTAAANGGTGTGATACCCANNCAGATACCTAGTGGGGCAAATTCACTCCAACTGTCTATATCNGGGCCAACTGATTTGCTATGTTCACCTTTTAAATGCTCTGAGATGCCACATGCATACTCGATATTTTCTAGGCCGCGACCGAGCTCGCCCTTGGCATCTTCCATNGTCTTGCCGTGNTCTTTTGTAATGATTGAGCAGATTTCGTCGCTATTGGCAGCTACAAGTGAGTGGTATGCTTGCATGATCCTGCCCCTTTTGGCCGGCTGAATAGCAGACCATGCCGGAAATGCATGTCTGGCAGAGTTCGCTGCCTGCGCTATAATTTTATCGTCTCCTATTGGGGTAATGGCTACCTGCTCCCCATTGGAAGGATCATACACAGGGAGTGTATAGGTTTTCGCTGAGACCGTCCGGCCCCCTATGAAATGGTTTGTTTTTTTCAAAACGGCGCTTCCAGTCAGTACAGAGGGTGATTATTATAATCCCATGAGGCTAAACGGGAAATCAAAACATGTTAGGTGTTATCGGCATATGATTCATCCTCTCCGATAGGGCAACAATCTTGGGGAGATGAGATGCTAATGTTGGTCTAGCATGTGAAGCTCAAAATTCCATTTCACAATGATTGGGCTTCACACCACGCTAAATTAAAAATAGTTTTATACTAAGAGCCTTTACTCAGAAAATAGGGAAACTGTTATGTTATCCAAGAGTTATGTGCATGGTTCCAGTTCGGCCAATTTGCTGGGAGAAACATTAGGCGCGAACTTTGATGCCGCGGCAGAGCGATGGGGTGACAGAGAGGCGCTTGTGGTAAGGCATCAAAACTTGCGCTGGACCTATAGAGACCTTAAGAAGCGAGTGGATGCATTCGCTGCAGGACTACTTAGCCTCGGTCTGGAGACGGGTGACCGAGTAGGTATCTGGTCTCAAAACAATAGCGAGTGGGTTGTAACACAGTATGCGACTGCAAAAGTAGGGCTAATTCTCGTTAATATTAATCCCGCCTACAGAGCGCTGGAGCTTGAGTACGCGATTAATAAGGTAGGGTGCAAAGCACTTATCTTGTCTGAAAGATTTAAGTCTAGTAACTATATTGAGATGCTAAAGGAGTTGGTACCGTCATTGACTCAAAGCCATCCAGGGGAGTTAGGGTCCGAACGTCTGACAACGCTCAGTCACGTGATTCAAATAGGAGGAAAAACCTCGAGCGGCTGTTTTGATTTTAGTGAAGTTATTGAAATGGCTTCCCCGAAGAGTTTTGAGCGACTTGAGCAAGTCGCGTCAGGATTGCAGTTTGATGATCCTATTAACATTCAGTTTACCAGCGGCACAACCGGATCGCCTAAGGGAGCAACTCTAACTCATTTCAATTCTCTGAATAACGGATTCTCGACTGGAGAGGTGCTGAAATTCGGTCCCAATGACCGACTCTGTGTGCCAGTTCCACTTTACCATTGCTTTGGTATGGTACTCAGTAATATAGCTGCGCTAACACATGGTGCGTCAGTGGTTTATCCTGATGAGACTTTTGATCCTCTGAAGGTTCTTGAGGCTATCGAGGCTGAAAAATGCACAGCATTGCATGGCGTCCCAACCATGTTTATAGCCCAATTGGAGCACCCAAGATTTAGTGAGTTTGACCTTTCTTCGCTTAGAACCGGCATAATGGCTGGATCGCCCTGCCCCATCGAAATAATGCGACGGGTAGTGGAGGAGATGCATTGTCAAGAGCTGACAATTGCTTATGGAATGACCGAAACGAGTCCTACAATTAGTCAGACTCGGACCGACGACGCTATTGAAAGACGCGTGTCAACGGTCGGAACAGTTTTTCCAAATGTTGAGGTAAAGATTACGAATAAAATTGGAGAGATAGTTCCAATTGGCGACACTGGCGAGCTTTTGGCACGCGGTTATAGTGTAATGAGAGGTTATTGGGCTGATCCGGATAGGACGTCTGAAAGTGTTGATTCGGCGGGCTGGATGCACACAGGGGATCTAGCAACCATGGATTCTGATGGATACCTTAATATTGTAGGTCGGGTCAAAGATATGGTGATTAGAGGTGGTGAAAACATTTACCCTCGGGAGGTAGAAGAATTTCTTCATCGAAATCCCAAAATAACTGATGTGCAAGTTTTTGGTGTTCCGGATGCCAAGTATGGAGAAGAGTTGTGCGCTTGGATTGTTTTGAAGCATGGAGAGAAAGCGGATGCGGATGAGATCCGAGAGTTTTGTAGAGGTCAAATTTCTCACTTCAAAATTCCTAGATATGTTCAATTTGTTGCGGAATTTCCAATGACGGTTACTGGAAAAGTGCAAAAGTTTTCGATGCGCGATTCAATGATTGAAAAACTCAGTTTGAATGCTTTAGAGACAGCCTAGGTCGAAGTATTCAGAGTAAAACATGATTGCGTGCCTGATGCGTTCTTTTGAATTCGGCAGTTGCACTTGGTTAGACAAATAGAATTTGGTTTGGATTATCAATCTTCATGGGTTTTGTTCCTTCTATTTTGGCGGACGACGGTTATGCTTATTAGAGAAAAAATTAAACTTGGAGAATTTTTCTGTGCGCCGGGAATTCCAGATATGATTTCAGCTATTGTGGCCAAGAAAATTGGTTTTGATGCGGTTTATGCATCTGGCTACTGGATGGGTGCATCAGCTTATGGGTTGCCTGATGCCGGGATTATCACGCTTACACAGATGGTTGATCGAGTTTCCACATTGGTTGAGGTTGTTGGAGAGGCAGCCGTTATTGCGGATGCCGATACTGGTTTCGGAGGATTTTTGAATGTCAGAGAAACCGTGCGCTCTTACGAGAAAGCAGGGGCACAAATTATCCAGTTAGAGGACCAAGAATTCCCTAAAAAATGTGGGCACCTTAGGGGCAAACGCTTGGAAGATGTTGACACTATGGCAGCTAAAATTAAGGTGGCGAGAGAAGCTGTTCAGAGCGAAAATACTTTGATTGCTGCTCGGACTGACTGTCATCAGTCTGAGGGGATGAGCGGCGTTATGGCAAGACTTGAGTCTTATATTAGTGCAGGGGCCGACATTGTTTTTCCAGAAGCATTGAGAACCGAGGAAGAAATGCACAAAGTTTGTTCATCTTTTGATGTACCTGTAATGGCTAACATGGCTGACGGAGGATTAACACCGATCTTGGATGCCGATGCGCTCTCGGATCTGGGATTCGCCTTTGCTATTTTCCCGGGAACCGCTGCACTCGCAGGAGCGGCGGCGGTTGAGAATGTCTTAAATAGATTAAAGACGACAGGTACTAGTTCACACAGAGATATTGAGCTCTTCGATTTTGCAGAATTTTGTCAACTCATTGGTTTCGATGATATCGAGGCTTTCGAGGAAAAATGGNTACGCTCAGCGGATGAAGGAGAGTCNTCTTGATCANCTTCGCGGTCTAACCGTTTTGCTGTGCCAAGATTNTCTCTNGCGGGATTTTAAATTACAAAGTCTTCTCCTATGGCCTCACAGCTCTTATCCCAGAGTAAATCTCTGGTATAAGGGTTGTCATANAACCTTTCCAANGGGTAGCTTAACGCCGGCCCTCTGAGCGCAGTCATGCCCATGCCCGGTCCCACAAATTGGCCAGAGTTAATCTCGGGGTCAGCTATACACCTGATTATCCCCATGGCACCATCCTGTTGCGATTGTCCCATTTTCATCATTTGTCTAATTAACCACCTGCCTGTGCCTCCTGAAGGCCCGGCACCACCATCTGCAATGGCCGTGCCTTGAAGATCTGTCTCGGCTACGCCAGGATGAGCAACCATTGCTTTGATTTTAGGGTTTTTATCACGCAGTTTCATATGCAAGCATGCTGTAAATGCAGCATTAGCCAATTTGGTTTGACCATAACGCTCCCATCTNCCACCTTGAAAAATGAAAAGTCGNGTGCCATCTCCACCGAGGTTACCTCCTCGCTTCTCAAGATACTTTGGGTTGAGTTTTTTCACCATCAGCCGTGCCATGCTTGAATGATTGACTATTCGTGCTTCCCCTCTTTTTTGCGCGGCCTCTTGCAGCAGTCGGAAAACCAATTTCGTCAACAAAAAATGTGACAGATGATTGGTTTGCATTTGCACATCGAATCCATCTGCAGTNGGTAAATCCTTNAGNGCCATAACCCCNGCGTTATTGCAAAGAANATCCAATCCNGCAGGGCATCTTGCCATTNTCTCTGCNGCAGCAGATCGAACTGATTGAAAGCATTGCAGATCNCAATCAATTTTAAAAAATTTTCCGTNNGAGTTTGTTGCTTCAAGCANAGCGAACGCGNTGTCAGCTCTTTTGGATGGGCGATTCAATAGTAGTACATTTGCNCCTAATTTCCCGCACGCCTCTGCGGCGCTGAAACCAGTTCCAGAGGTCGTGCCCGTTATAGCAACTGTTTTACCTTCCAGACTGCTTAACCTCTGGAACGCCGTGTCAAAATGCTTGTTTTCAAGTCCCAATTTCATATGNTTTATCTCTATTTTAATTATTTTTTCAGAGATGCCTAACAATCCGACGANCTGCATCGGTTATTGTTATATTACTTTGTTAGTGCTCTNATTATTTCATCCACTATTAGATCCGCTTTGTTTCTTATCTCTTCATTTGAGGCGNTTTGGATGGGATGCTGAACGAACACGCATTTCGCATCTCTCATGCCCAATGCTTCGGATTGGCTATGGGCNGCAGAAATAAATTCCGATGANGCTATGGTCACCGCCGGTGTTCCTTGCATTTCAAACCATATCGTGTCATGCAAACTGCATGACGTACAGGANCCTCAATCAGCTAAGGCCTCGATTACNAAATGGTGATCTTTNNTAATTTCTTGNCGCAAGCTGTCTGGNGCTGGTCTAGAAAATGTNGGTTTGANGAACCTAGTGAATTTAATCGATGGCAGTCTCTCAGAAAAATTNTCNTCNAATCGATCCAATAGAATATTACCCTTGGGTTTCGATATATCAAGAAGNGCTATNCTGCCCTCTATNGCANTCGTTCGACGCGCTAGTTGTCGCCCGACAGGGAGTGATTCGTTTGTTGGATCGAGAATTATTGTCATAACTTAGTCCTCCGCAGACATANATTAATCTATCACTAATAAAAAAAGCTAAACGGATTCGATTTTCCGTGAGACTGGCAGTGAGCCCCATTTTCCATTTAGCCAACCATGATAGCAGCCAGTGAACTTGCCTGCACCGCTGCCTGCTACAACAATATTTATGTCACTCTCATCGGCAAACTTAGAGATGGGCATATCCATGGTCTCTCTGGATAGGCTCAAAATTTCCTCCGGACGCAGTCCCGCGCTGGAGATATCATCTGGGATAAGATCTNTATAGCTTAAGCGAGTAATCTCTTGGATTCTTCTGCGCAAATCCTGCTTGGAAAAACCATCTTTTTTAAACAAGTCTGCGTGCTCAGGAGATACCACCAAAACGCATTGAGCCACGCCATACACTTTGTGGTTTAGAATAGATCTGACTCCCTCAGCAATAGTGCCAGCAACNCGTTCACTTTCAAGACCATATTCATCCATTATTACTGTCGGACCGCTTGTTACTGCGCATACAGTTACAACTGATTCATCGGCCCTGAACCCTCGTTCAACATGCAGTGGTTGCCAAGGAGAGCGCTCTTCCCACTCAGCNAAGCAGCCCGNNTATTTCAGGGGGTTACCAAAAGTAGAACGCTCTGTACCCTCTGGTCTAGCCCCCCCAATGTTTCGGATGATGAGCCGAACAGCCCTTCCAATNGTTGCATTAGCTCGATTGCCTTGGCCAAGTGCTCCTTGCTTATAGTTCATGCCTATCTTGTCTCGAATAGGACCGCTGACTATCAAGAGTGGGCTTGCGCCCAAAGTTGTTGCATAAACGCCATGGATATTGAAAGCTTCATCGGAGAGTGCTTCGAGCGCGCCGATTATAACGGGTAGATAATCAGGTTTGCAGCCAGCCATTACNGAATTGATTGCAATTTTNTCNACAGTCAAAGTTCCCATATTTGGGGGCANAACCGNTACAATTTCACCAGGNTCACGTTCAGTTCCGGAGAGCATATTGATTACTCTTTCCTGTGTCGGAGGAACCAGAGGGAGGCCATCCGAAAACCCCTGGTCATACATGAATTCAAAGGCATCATCAGCGCTACCCAATTCAATCTTTCTGGCGCTAATTCTGCTACNCTCAGATATTGCTCTCAAACGNGAGCTGTTGATNGGGTCGACCGATAATGATCCGCAACCAGGACGCCACTCGGGGAAATCATGCCAATCGATAACATCTTTGGTTGGGTTTTTATTGATCCGTTTTANGAGCTGTTTCCAGTCATCTNTAACAAAACCCGCCAGTTTTTCTAGAATAAANCCATCTTCACATACCGCAATTATTGTGGGAACAATTTCGATGTCCAATGCATAAGACACAAGCAAGTCGCTATCATCGAGAATTGAAAAAGCTGGCTTATGCAAGTCGTTAAGGTTCTGATTGACCGAGAAATCCTGCCCGATCACATGCATTACAATATTACTTGAGAGACTTTTATGAAGAGCGTCGAGGAGAGGAGTTATTTCTTTGCAGGTTGGGCAATCCTCTTTTATGAAACATATTAACGCTTGTTTGCCACGCGGAGAAGTAATTGGTTCGCCGAAAAGATTAAACAATTCATAGGTTTTAAGTTTTTGCATGTAGCGGCTCAATAAGGTTGGGTGACATTTGCTATTTTAGAAGTTTCAGTAACTGAATTGTACACAAAGACCGTGAATGTAACGGTTCTTTTTGTGATCTCAGAAGTCCTATAAGGCATCTTTGGTATAAAGCAAAGTTTACTATATTTAAGTTTTGCACAAAACATATTTGGCTTAAATCGGGCGGAATTAATCTAATACTCGACTGCACCGAATTCAAATAAGTAAGATGCGCGTCAAGGTCCTGAAAGATCGTCACTGGTACGTTTCTTGAAATGCCAGAAAATCTAGTCAGATGGCACGGGTGCGGGGGGTGCTAGATCAGTTTTTATTTTAAATTAGACATGGACTAGTCGGACCGACCCGGCTGCTAATTACTATTAAAGAGCGTTGTAACACCGTGCCTACATGCCTTACTCAGGCTTTGACGGATGGGTTGCTGCTGGCAGTGAAGTTTGGGCAGCTCTCGGCTGTTCTACAGGGAAGAAATAGATGGCTTTATATGAGATTTACTCTTGACAGCAGTTGGCACAGTTTTAATTGAACCTTGTCTTGCTATTCGGCATTGTTTTCTTCTGAGGACTCGAGATCTTTTTCGGAAGGCAAAAGATCAGTTTCATTAATAAGTAGCTGGTTGATCCAGTACTCTGCAACTCGAAAAGTTTGATTTTGAGTAGATATCGTGACAGAGAACTCGTCGTCAACTGACTTATAAAAATTAAAAACAATTCCTGTTTCATCAGAAGTCAGATTAATGGTGGCTAATCTAGCTTGACTGCCCTCTGCAGCGTTTGAAATCCCCAGTATTTGGAAATTTTTAAAACGTGTCAGGTAATCATTAACCTTCTGCTCATCAGCAATATTGCCGTTAATCTGCCAAGCAGATCCCTCAATTTCTGCGAGCGAAAAATCTTCGGTTTTCAACGGTTGGTCGATATTAACCTCGCTGGGCAAATGTGTTATGGCCAACTGAGCCTTGTCGATCCAGTCATCAACATTTGTAGAAATTTGATGGTTGGCTATGTCAACCGTATAGACGGAATTGTTTTTCGAGACTCGCGCATGAACCTTGCCAAATTCCGGAGAAGTCCCAGTAAAAAATGTCTCTAATAGTTGGTCATGTTGGTCATAAAGTTCAACCTTTCGCTGATAATTTGAGTCTGAAAGTTCGAATCTTTTAACTGCCTCGCTGGTCTGGGTCAATGCCCATTGAGCCTTCAACTCAAGGATTTGAGAAATAAACGCAGAAGCCTTTTTNGAGTCNCCTANATACTTATCGTTGACAGTCACTCCATCGGACCAATTTTCGNTATCNGGCCTGAGCATAATGCTTGTTTCGCTATCAATAATCTTAATGTAAGCTATTCGNTCTGCATCAATCTGGATNAGTGCACCTGCTTCTNGTTGACTATCAAATGGTTTGAACCAAACAACAACTATCAGTGCCACTTGAGTTAAACCTAGTGCAGCAAGAGTTTTTATGTAGCCACTCACTTTCAGTCTCCTTTTTAAGTAATTTCAATAAGTCTTGCTGCATAAGTTGCTCGGCGTCTACTTTCAATGGCCTTGTTAATCCAATAAATGGCAAGAAGTAAAATGACCGATAATGCGTAGTTGAAGATTTCAATGATGGACTGTTGATTTTGATTTAAAGGAGGCAAGGTCCGATTAAACTGTCCTCTTGAACTAATATTGTTGAGGTTGGTTTCCTCCAATGCCCAATCTACAGTATTTGCAATCAGTTGCAGGTTATTGCGATGCAGAGAACCATCTGCCGATCCAAGCATGCCCAGCGTTTGATCAGCTAAGAAGGCATTCGATGAGATAATCAGAAGGCGCGAAGACTCTGGCGATTTCTCAATAACTGAGCTAATTATTAGTGGGTCCGAGTCCTTTTCGGAATCAATATCTTCATCTTTCTCGCTATTCTCAGCTAGCATCGGGGAGCGCTTGTCAGCAAAAAAACTTCCAAACTTGCCCTCTAGCAGAGCGGCTATGTTTCTACTTTTAACTTCCCCTTCTGGGGTAAAGATTTCCAACCCTTCTTCCGATAATCGGGGCATTATGTCAGTGTCATTCGTTATCCAACTTTCGGGACTACTTTTGAGTAGAATTTTGGAAGACCGTCCTTTTTTTTCCTTAATGATCAATGGCGAAGGCCAACTCACAGTAATATTTGGTATGCCACGGGTTATGGATAAATCTTCNTTCAATCCTTCANCTCTTATATCTGCAAAATAAGGGTAATCCAACAATACTAAATCTTGAAAACTGAAACCGCTNAGGTTTCGCGTTACCGGAATNGGAAGAGCCGAATTTTGCGCATCCATCAATAGAGTTTTTTCTAATTCAACACCATGATGAGCTAACCACTCTTCTAGACCACTTTCATGCTCTTTGGCTAATAAACTTTCAGCANTCATCGAAGCGCTGAACGGGGAGGTGGAGAGCAAAACTGTGCCGCCTTTCATTAAAAATTGGTCGATGGCAAATACCTGTCTTTCAACTAANTCTTTNGGCTCTACTAGCAAAAGCAGGTCTGTCTCGTCGGGCACTTTGCCTTGCTTTAGGTCATCTCTGATAATGGTGAAATCAATCTCAAGAGCATTGGTGAGNTGATTGTACTCATTAATCCTAGAATTCGTATTTTGGNTCCGNATATATGCCGGAGGCTGATCCGGAGNTACAAGCACGACAGTCTTGAGTAAGCCTTTTGCNAAGCGTTTNAGAGATTCTTCNATCGCTCTNGNAAGGGCTTCCGGTTCCANTGGGTCNGGNAGTGGAATCTGAANAACCGTTTTACCTGCTTGCANTGTCATATAAAAGTAGAAGCTATTATCATCGAAAAGACTCGCGACCATAGGTTGAAANCCATAATCTGTCAGGATCTTTTCAGCTAAGGCTCCATCTCCAGATTGAGGATCTACGATCTGGGCGCTTAACTTACCACCGCTTTCCTCGATTAACTTGTCGANGATCGCGGGAATTTCAGATTTGAACGACGATAATACCTCCGGCAGTTGTCGGTCATGCGATATATAGCCTATAAATTTTACCGAATCACTGATACTGTCAAATATAGATCCTCCTCCTTGAAACCCATATAAAACCCGCTTTATGCTGCGTGTNATGTCAAACTCGGGGTTTTTAAGACGAACCTCTAAATCCATNTGAGAGCTAGATTTNACTTCAATCAAGTCAGAAAAACTGAGGACTTCGAATTCATCTCCGTACTCTAATAATACATCGAAGTATGAATTTACCAGACTCGCNTGATAGCGATCGGATATTTGAAAGGGCACTGCGCGGATTCCATATTTAATATTAGCCTCNTTCTCAAGTTCAGGGTCAAGAGCTGGATCGATGAACTCCAGAGTCACTCTGCCNTGACCGGCAACNTCATACTCTTTCAACAGATCCTTTAGCTGAGGTGCCAGGGGCGCNAACAGTGGNTGAGTTTTTTGACTGAAGTAACCTCGAATTCGCANTGGCTCTTCTAATTGGGATAAGTAGCTTCGTGTCGCATCTGAAATAGAAAAGATACGGCCATCTGTGACATCAGCGCGCAAAGTGCTAAGGGGATATAACCAGAGATTCGCTAGCACAATGTTCGCAACCAGCAATGTTGTTACGACTCTTTGAGTGTTATGGCGGTCGGTGTTGCTTTCATCAGCCCAGCTTTCTCGATTGAGCGCGNAGATATTTAATGTAAGAAAAACAGCGGTAATTGAGACGTAGAAATACATGTCGCGAAGGTCAAGAAGGCCCCTGGTAATTGATTCAAATCTTGAACCGNTCCCAATGGATCTTAAAAAGTCCTGCATTGCAGATGGATAGAGTTCAACAAAAAGATTAGAACCTAATAAGTAGAAAACGCCGCAAATTCCTGAAGACACAAGCAANCTGACGATTTGGCTATCACTTCTCGCACTCACGAATAAACCAATTGCTAGATAAGAAGCCGCNAGCAATGTTGTGGCTAAGTAACCGGCAAGAACAGGACCCCAATCGAGTGNGGCCATTNCGTNGACCGTAATAGGGATAGGGAGNGTCAAANTCANTCCAATCAAAATAAGCGNCATACATGCTANAGCCTTTCCNAGGACTAGTTCAGAGGTTGTAACAGGCAAAGTTGTNAGGAATTCTAGGGTGCCAGTCCGCCTTTCTTCGCTCCACATTCGCATAGTAACTGCTGAACACAAAAAGATTAGCAGTATAGGCATTCCTTCAAACATCGGTCTAGCATCTGCGATGTTGCGTGCAAAGAAGGCCTGAACCCAAAAAAAAGAAAATAATGAAAGCGCGATGAAGCTGCCAAGCACGAGGTAGGCAATGGGAGAGCTGAAAAAACCTTTCAANTCTTTGTTGGCTAGTTCAAAAATAATTTTTCTTTGCAATCTCATTGAGAACCCTCCGATTCATTGACATCACGAAATAGGGTCTCTAAATCCAGCTTTTTGGGGCTAATTGCATGCACTGGAAAGCTTGATGCNACCATTTCTTGAGTCACTTNAGCCACGGTGGNATCTATGTTGCCGGTAATGCTCAANTCCCATAAACCAGGAATAATTTCTTGAGAGACCGATACTGAGTCTAAATGTTTTAGGGCTTNGTCTATCGGAAGAGCTTCGNNCGTTTTAAGTTCTATGATTTTTGAATCTGACAGTTCAGTAAGCTTTTTGTCGACAGCCAACTGACCCGAACGCATAATTAAAACTCGGTCGCATATGGCNTTCACTTCCTGCATTACATGTGTCGAGAGAATTACAGTCGCATCTTCCGCCAANTTCTGAATGAGTGCCCGCATCTCCTGATTCTGTTCAGGATCCAATCCGTTTGAAGGTTCGTCCAAGATCAAAAACTTCGGTCGGCTAAGGATAGCTTGCGCAACTCCAACTCTTTGTTTAAANCCTCTGCTTAGAGTGCCGATTTGCTCCAATGCCTTAGACTGGAGGTTGGTGGCTCGCATTGCATCAAGGATCATTNAATCATCAGAGCATCCCCGCATCCGGGCCGAAAAATANAGATAGTCCATGACNGAAAGTTCTGCATANAAGGGGGGAGACTCCGGAAGGTATCCGATTTTCGAGCGCACCTCCTCGGATTTTTCNAGTATATCCGACCCATCTATCAAGACTTGGCCATGGGATGGTTCTAGAAACCCTGTGACCATTTTCATTATGGTAGATTTACCAGCGCCATTGTGGCCGAGAAGGCCGATTATCTCTCCGGAGTTAACAGAAAACGATACTTCATCAACGGCCTTCGTAGTACCGTAATTCCGAGACAAATTTGTTACTTCAAGCATCCGCACCTCCTATTAACCACAAAATATGAATTGTAGAAAAAACAAGCCCTAGATTGAATTTTTTTTCAAAAAGTTTTTGCTAATATTTTTCTGCAAAGGGGATAAATAAAATTATATCTCCAGGTCGTCCTGCTCGAAACAAGATTCATCGAAAATTCGAGAGGGAAGAAAGGACAAGGTTGTGCTATAAGATTTTAACCCGAAACAAACGAAATTCAGATTTTATAGAGCATTAATTTGTACTCTCACTCAATAACATAATCTAAAATCAGCCAGCAATGGCCATTTGAAAAAAAAACGGTATAGTTAATGCGTCATAGGTGCATGTCTGAGCCATTTCGAGTTGCTTGTCCAGATTATAATATTCAACCGCGTCTATGGTCTATGCATGCTTAACGCGCGAGTTAGTAAGTTGAAGAGTAACAAAAAATGAAATTATCAATAAATATTTTTTCGTTCGTCGCTTTTTTTGCAATCACTATATCAGCTTTAGCTAGAGACGAGGATGGAAAAACTGAAGCGGACTGGATCGAAGAAATAGAGGTCCATGCGAAAATAGTCGCACTAGAGACTCCGGCTGGGACTTATGCTGCTCCGGTTACCATGCTGCGATTTGACCCTTCGATTGAAGTCCAAATTAGAGGCTTGGCGGAAG
>NZXB01000016.1 GCA_002701765.1 Porticoccaceae bacterium | reverse complement strand
CTATCATAACGATTGGTGTAATCCAGTAATGCTAAATCACGCCTTTTTCTTACCTCGAAAATAATTTCATCTACTACGGACTCCACCTCAGCGTCAGACACCGCTTGCCAAGCCGTAAGGTGATCGAGTTTCGAAGTGAAATTTCGATCGGTAGAGTTCAATAAATTTATTTCACAAAGCTTCATTTAAACTTTACAGAGCTCCTCTTAATCGATCAATGATGTCTTCAATGACCTCGAATTTGGTCTTCATAGCTGTTTTGTTTACTATAAGACGGGCACTGACATTTGCTATTAATTCTTGGGCCACCAATCCGTTGGCTTTCAGTGTATTGCCAGTGTCAACAATATCAACTATTTCATCTGCAAGTCCTAAGACAGGAGCGAGCTCCATAGCACCATATAGCTTGATAAATTCCGCCTGCCGACCTTTCGAAGCATAGTACTTCCGTGCTACGTTAATATATTTCGTCGCTACTATAATACGACCTTCTCCGATTCCTGTATCTTTTGATGAAGCCGTCATTAGCCGGCACCGAGCCATATCTAAGTCAAGAGATTCATAGTAACCGCCGCCCGCATCCTCCAACAAAATATCTTTACCCGCTATGCCCATGTCCGCGGCTCCGAACTGCACATAAGTTGGCACATCCACTCCACGCAGGATNAGCAATCTNAAATTTTCAATGTTGGTTTGGAANACAAGTTTTCGACTGCCTGCNATATCTTGGGATGGTCTGATTTCCGACGCCTCAAGCAGGGGAAGCACCTCNTTAAGAATGCGACCTTTAGTCAATGCCAATGTAATCTGCGTCATAAATTTGATTCTCAGTTCATTGATTACTACGTCTTATTTTAGCGCCTAGCAAGCATAATTTTTCTTCAATACGCTCGTAGCCCCGATCGATATGATAAATCTCTTCCACCAAAGTCTCACCTTCCGCCACCAATGCAGCAATCACCAGGCTGGCAGAAGCTCGAAGATCAGACGCCATCACTCTCGCTCCTTTTAGTCTCTTGACCCCTGTCACGACGGCACTGTTTCCAGAAATAGCAATTTTAGCTCCCATTCGATTTAGTTCTTGCACCTGCATTAGGCGATTCTCAAAGATAGTCTCTTCTACTATTCCGATTCCCTCAGCTACTGCATTCACGGCAGTAAGCTGAGCTTGCATATCAGTCGGAAACCCGGGATAGGGCGCGGTTTGAACATTTACAGATCGCGGTCTCCGGTTTTCCGCATCTAACTCAATCCAATCGTTTCCAAATTTAATTTCTGCTCCAGTTTCACCTAATTTCTTTAAGACCCCCTCTAGAATCTTTGGATCAGTCCGAGATATTTTCATTTTTCCACTTGTAGCAACTGCGGCCGCCAGATAAGTGCCGACCTCAATTCGATCTGACATCACCTCGAAACATCCTCCATGCATCCTGTCCACGCCTTCGATTATCACCTTACGGGTGCCAGCGCCACTTATCTTTGCGCCCCATCTATTTAAGCAATTTGCCAAATCCAAAATTTCCGGTTCCCGAGCCGCATTCTCCAATATAGTGGTCCCGTAAGCTAGTGCAGCGGCCATCATAAGGTTTTCTGTCGCCCCAACAGAAACGCTACTCAAAACTATTCGGGTACCCGCCAAACGATCTGCGCACGTTGCCCTTATGTAACCATCAGAAATCTCTATTTTTGCTCCCATCGCCTCCAACCCTCCCAAATGAAGGTCAACAGGCCTGCTTCCAATTGCACACCCTCCCGGAAAAGAGACGTTTGCTTGGCCATATCGCGTTAACATTGGGCCCAAAACCAGTATCGAAGCGCGCATCTTTCTCACCAATTCATAAGGTGCCGTCAAACTGTTTACGCAACGAGGGTCAACCTCCAAAGTGGCTTCTTCATGAGCTATGACTTTTACACCAAGAGCAACCAATAGCTCTTTAAACGTGATCACATCCTGAAGTTCTGGGAGATTGGAAATGGTGACAGTGCCATCACATAATAGGACAGACGCAAGAATGGGGAGCGAGGCATTCTTAGAACCGGACGCCCAGATCTCCCCCTTCAAGGAAGCGCCGCCATGAATTAACAGCTTATCCATCGCACAACTTCAGCGTTAAAAAACTTGTTTCTCGAAGATCAACCCAGATGGGAATCACACTTATCCTTTTTTCCATCATGCCATTCTTCGGACGTAAAAGTTTTCATGGCCACAGCATGAATGTGACCTTCTGAGATTTGAGTCCTTAGCGCGCGGTAGACCAGCTGTTGCCTTTGAACAGGTCTCTTACCCTCAAAAATCTCGCCAATTGCAGTTATGTGGCATCGGCTCCCATTGACTTCAACATAAATCTCACAATCGGGCAGTTTTGCCTTCAGTAGCTGGGTTATCGCCTCTGGTGACATAGAAACCTCTGAATTATTTTAATAACTAGATCGCCTGATTTGCCCATGAGCTTATGACAAAATCAAGGTCATTAGAGTTCTTCTGCGCTGATTGAAGAAATTGATTGCGCAGCGTCTTTCCAAGGTTAATACCATTGATAGTGACATTTGTAATCATCCATTTGCCCGTTTTCTTTTTCCTCATTGTATAAGACAGCGGGTATATCTTATCAAGACCGTGAATCTCTTGTTTAACATAAACTTTGTTTTGACCTTTTTTCAGCGGACTTTGATCGGCTAAGATAATTTTTTCGTTATTAAAACTTAGCAGCCCTCTGCCATAAGTTTCAATCAATCCATCCCTAAAAACCCTTGTAAATTCGTCTCGTTGTTCGTTTGTCGCTATCTTTCTATAGGATCCCATGACCATCTTCGCCATGTAAGAAAAATCAACGTGTGGCTTTAAGACTTTTCTAATCGCTGAAAAAAAAGATTTTTCATTTGTTGGATTTGTATTTCTGTGCGATTTTATCACTTCAATTAACTCTAAGGTCACCTGCTCGACTCGAGAAAAAGGGTCTTCTTGGATTTTCGCAGACACCAATGCCTCAGTGATCAATAAACCTTGCGTTTGTTTGCTTTGGTCAAGCTTGGGCTTGGGTTTAATATCAACCGATGGTCGCTTTGCAATCGCTGTCGCGTCATTATTTTGATCCGACTGAGCAGCGCCAATAGTGGCTACTAGAGAAAGCATAGCAATCATTGCGACTCGAACGATTTTCAAATACTTATCTCCTTGCTCAATCAAAAGCGGACTTCGAAATTAATTTTCTTCTAAAAANTCTGTAATAAAGCTGACANAAACTCAACATCACTATAACATCGCATCCAACATAAAAAAACTCTATTGACTTGTCCTTGGAGATTGCTAGGTGTCCATTTTCATAGCTTCATCTGCCCTTATTGTTGGCATCGTCGCGCTCATTTGGGGAGCAGACAAGTTTGTGGTTGGGAGCGCTGGTGCCGCCAGAAATTTAGGGGTATCACCGATAGTGATCGGACTCACAGTCGTGTCTATCGGGACTTCTGCACCAGAAATTATCGTGTCGATTAATGCTGCGCTAAATAATGCTGGAGAGTTGGCCGTCGGCAATGCATTAGGATCCAACATCGCCAATATTGGTCTCGTATTAGGCGTAACAGCTTTGGTATCTCCGCTACCAGTAAGTAGACAAATTTTACGAGAAGAAAGCCCAGTGCTAATTCTTATAACTGGTTTGGCGGGCCTATGTCTTTACGATGGGTTTTTGAATCGGCTGGAAAGCATACTTCTTGCGTTGATGATAGTGCCATTAATCGTTTTGGTTATTAAATATAAAAATACGAGTGACACCACTTTATCAGAAGAGGACGAAGCGATACCAAAAATAGAATCAATAACCGCCGCAAAATGGTTCTTTATTGGCCTTATCTTTCTGTTGTTAGGCGCCGAAATCACGGTCTTGGGCGCAAAAGCGATCGCGCAATACTTTGGCATAAGCGAGTTGGTCATAGGTTTGACGGTTATCGCACTTGGCACTAGCCTTCCTGAACTAGCCGCTTCGGTGGTAAGTGCCTTAAAAGGGCATCATGACATTGCGGTTGGAAATGTATTTGGATCCAATTTATTCAATCTAATGCTGGTGATGTCAACTGCAGGAGCAATATCACCGATGCAACTTGACCATGGCGTCTTCTACCGTGATTACATCAGCATGGCTGCCTTGACCTTTACCTTGGTATTTTTTGTTTTTTTGGCTGTGGGAGGAAAGGGAAAAAATAAAAGTCAAGGGCTTATATCCAGACCATTTGGAGCTGTTTTTCTGCTAGGCTACATAGCCTACTATGCTATCTTATGGTTGTCATTCAACACGGGGTAATGACGAATGATAGGAATAATTAAACGATTTAAATGCGCGAATCGGATCGGATGAAATATTAAAATGGCTAATGGAAATTATCGAGATTCTGCCCTCCGAACAATTCGTTTGGAGTCTGAAGCAGTTGCTGCTATGAGTTGTCACATTGACGATCACTTCGATGCGGCTTGCGAAATTTTAATGTCATGTTCGGGCCGCGCTGTGGTTATAGGGATGGGTAAGTCAGGTCATGTAGCTAATAAAGTGGCTGCAACATTGGCTAGCACCGGAACTCCAGCATTTTTTGTTCATCCGGGCGAAGCAAGCCATGGTGACATTGGTATGATAACCAAGGATGATGCGGTTCTTGCTATATCAAGCTCAGGTTCCACATCTGAAATTATTGCGCTGATACCACTCATAAAACGGTTAGGCATCCCTCTAGTAACTATGACAGGCGACAAAGATTCACCGCTAGCATTAGCGGCTTCAGTCAACCTTGATATTAGCGTCGAGCGAGAGGCATGCCCACTTAATCTCGCTCCAACTGCTAGTACAACGGTATCATTAGTTTTGGGGGATGCGTTAGCAATCGCCCTTCTCGAATCAAAAGGATTCACCGCAGAAGATTTCGCTTTTTCTCACCCAGGAGGCGCTTTAGGGCGCAAACTTTTGTTGCGAGTAAAAGATGTAATGCATAGCGAGGATAAAATCCCGAAAGTTAAAATATCTAAACCGCTTAAAGATGCACTCTTAGAAATGACATCAAAAGGTTTCGGCGTGACCTCGATNACTGACGAGAATGGACGACTTGCAGGGATATTCACTGATGGCGATTTGCGTCGAAGTATTGACANAGGATTGGATCTACTNAAAACCCCAATGGGCACTGTCATGTCAAATCATCCTATTACGGTGACGGAAAATATNCTTGCCGCTGAAGCCATGAAGATTATGGAAGACAATTCAATANCNGTCCTGCTTGTTGAANACGAAGAAAAAATGGTTATTGGTATAGTCCATATGCATGATCTTATTAGNACAAGAGNGGTATAAAATGAGTATAAGTNCTCAGATTCTAGCTACAGTCCCAGAAAAANTAATTCANGCAGCNGCTTCTTTAAAGCTACTGGTTCTTGATGTTGATGGGGTNCTCACAGATGGACANCTCTTTTTTAGCGAAGAAGGAGAAATGCTNAAGGCTTTCAATATNCAGGACGGCCTTGGTATAAAATTGCTCCAGTCTGCGGGTGTCCAGGTCGGAATAATTACTGGAAGAACATCGGCGTCACTTAAATTCCGAGCAGAAGANCTCGGTATTAGTTTTATAACTCAAGGACGGGCAGATAAACTCCCCGTTCTTGAAGAAAGACGACTTNTATATGCNTTAGANTTATATGAAATTGGTTTTCTTGGAGACGACCTGCCAGATATGAAATGCATCCAGCAAGTAGGACTTGGAATTTGCGTGGCTAATTCTAATATCGCTTTGGCGCAGCTTGCAGATTGGCAAACCGAGAAGACTGGAGGATCCGGCGCAGTGCGCGAAGTGGCAGATCTTATCCTCGCAGCCCAAGGCAAACTTGACCAGATTATATCACGCTACCTATGATTAAGAATTACGCACTGATTATTGCTGCAGCTCTCCTTACGGTAGGCTTCCTTCTAGTTTGGGACTCACCACCAGAATCTTTTTTGAAAAAGACTGAAGGGCTACCTGAGGCAATGCCTTTAGCCGATAGTTATATGCGGAAAGTTAACACGCGCGTTTTTTCATTAGATGGACGGGTGCAATTTTCACTGCATGCCCCACAGATAAAATTTTTCAGAAATGCATTTGAGATTTCTATCTTGGATCCAATTGTGATTTCCCAAGAAAATAGTGGCAGAAAAGTAGAAATCTCTGCAGAATCAGGANTGCTAAATCAGATTAGTCATCAGATCGAACTAGTTGGCAATGTGCANATTACAGCGGGCTTGGGTAGTGATATNGCTAAACTTGAGACCGNAANATTGACTTATTTTCCGGACGATGGCCTTGTGGAAAGNGACAGAGATTTCGAATTCGAAANTANTAGAGGNAAAGTTTATGGCACNGGCATAGAAGCATACCCTGATAAAGGACATTACAAGTTTTTAGCCCAAGTGCAAGGCATATATGAATATCTTTAAATTCGCAATTCTACTTAGCTTAGCATGGTCTGCCACCCCGCTGTTATCTTTCCCCAACGATTCCAACGCCGCGATCACAATAGAATCTGATAGCGCCGAGCAGAATGAAAATGAAAATGTTACTAGATATATTGGCAATGTTTCTATTAATCGAGGTGAGCTAAATATTAAAGCGGACTTGGTAACTGTAAAATATGAAAATAATCGGGTTTCAACTATTTTCTGCGAAGGCAATCCCTCAAATTTTAATCGGCTTGCTACAAATACAAATGAAGAATTAGTTGGGATAGCGAATAAGATTGAATATTTTATCACAAAAGAGATTGTTCACTTAATGGGCAATGCTTCTCTAAATCAAAACGGTACAATCATCAAAGGAGATACTATTTCCTATGACATAAGGAATGGAATTTGGAAGGCACGCGGTAACAGCCTTTCAGAAAGAAAACGTATCCAGCTGGTAATACCTCCGTCAGACTTCGAGAACCAACTAGAGCAAGCACCTCCGGAAGACATTGCTTTATGAAGGTGCTCAGCGCCCAAAACTTAGAGAAGGTATATGTTAAAAAACCGATTGTGCATGGTGTATCCATTGAGGTCGAGCAAGGAGAAGTCGTCGGATTGCTTGGGCCCAATGGCGCAGGCAAAACATCATGCTTCTACATGATTATTGGTCTAATTGAACAAGATGGGGGGAGGATCTCAATTGGTAACGAAGACATTAGCGATTTGCCAATTCACGGCCGAGCCGAGCGCGGACTTAGCTACCTGCCGCAAGAACCATCGATCTTTCGAAAACTAAGCGTAAAAGATAATATCCTCTCAATCTTAGAAATACAAAAATCACTTTCTCTCTCTGAACGCAATGATGCTTTAGAAAGATTGCTCGATGATCTCAGCATTTCTCATCTCAGGGATAGTCTCGGTATGAGTTTGTCAGGGGGAGAGAGGAGGCGCGTAGAAATCGCTCGCGCGCTCGCTACTGACCCTAAATTCATTCTACTTGATGAGCCGTTCGCTGGTGTTGATCCTATTTCTGTAAATGATATCAAAATTATCATTCGCTACCTCATTCAGCGTGGAATCGGAATTTTGATTACAGATCATAATGTCCGTGAAACTCTAGATATCTGCCATAGAGCTTACATAATGGCCGAGGGGAGAGTTATCTCTGAAGGAACAGCTAAACAGATTTTAGAAGACAAAAAAGTGCGTCAAATATATCTTGGCGATAACTTTTATCTTTAAGCGCTTTTTTTTAGCCTAAGGAATTGATATAAGAGCTGATTCAGCACTAAAATTACCCAATACTTTTCGGACAATATTTAAACCTGATGAGACCCGGCCTTCAGTTAAAAATAAATCAACAGCTGACAATGACTCCTCAGCTGCAACAAGCTATTCGTCTATTGCAATTGTCAACGCTTGAACTGCAACAAGAACTCACCGAACAACTTTACAATAACCCCTTATTGGAACTTGATGAGGAGGAAGAAAAACGAGAAAAAACTCAAGACGAGACAGATCTTGCCTTGGATGACTCCATCTTAAATAAAGAGAGTGATCCGGTTGATTCTCGCGCGCTAACGGAGGATTTACTAAATTCATCTAATAATCTTTTAGCATCTGAAACTCAAGACACACCCGATCTCTCTTGGGAAGAAAGTGGCGCAGGTGACTTGCCCGTAGAAGGAAATTGGGAGGACGTTTACAACCCCATAACTAGCAACGTCGCAGGCGGCAGTGGGGAGATCGACCTCGAACAGGTATACCAGGTAACTGAATCCCTGCAAGACCATCTCCGCTGGCAATTAAACTTAACACCATTTTCTGAACGCGATAGACAAATTGGTATGACACTTATTGATTCAGTAGACAACAATGGATTCTTAACAGACGATATCCTTAACATTACCGAACATCTCCTTGCTGAAGAGGAACCTTTGCAAGAAGAAGAAATTATTGCGGTTTTGCACCGTCTACAGCAATTCGATCCAGCCGGCGTTTTTGCCAGAGACGTTCAAGAGTGTCTCCTGATACAAATCAATCAGCTGCCGTCAAAAATACCATTCGTTTTAGAAGCAAAACGCTTGGTACTTGAGTTTTTGAATGATTTAGGCTCTGTGGATCCCTTACGTCTATCTAAAAAGACAGGTTACAGTCTAGATCAAATTCGCGAGGCCATGCTTTTAATTAAAAATCTTAATCCGCGTCCCGGGGAGGCTTTATCTACTCAAAGTGTAGATTATGTCGTACCAGATGCAATTGTTGAGAAGATTGACAACAGCTGGAGGGTCAGGCTGAACGACGCTAACCTTCCTCGATTACGTATTAATGATTCCTATAGCAGTCTAATCAAACGCTCGGATGACAGCCAAGATAATCAGTACCTGAAGGATAATCTGTCTGAGGCGCGCTGGTTTTTAAGAAGCCTTGAAAGTCGAAACGAAACACTTATGCGAGTAACGATGACTATTGTTGAACTACAACAGGGATTTCTTGAACAAGGTCCGATTGCCATGAAACCGATGGTTTTGGCAGATGTGGCTAATCGTTTAGAGCTTCATGAGTCCACCATTTCACGAGTGACTACGACCAAATATCTGGCGACTCCACAAGGTATTTTTGAGCTAAAATATTTTTTTTCGAGTCACGTTGGTACGGCTAACGGTGGAGAATGCTCATCAACAGCGGTTTGCGCTATCCTTAAAGAAATGATTAACGCTGAGACCCCATCAAAGCCTTTGAGCGACAGCAAATTGACCGCACTTCTAGATGAACAGGGAATAAGGGTCGCACGACGCACCGTTGCAAAATATAGAGAAAGTATGGGTATCGCTTCATCCAGTCAACGCAAAAGATTTGAAAATACATTGTAATAAGGGATTAAATATGCAGATGACCATCAGTGGGCACCACCTAACCATTACCGATCCAATTCGTAACTATGTTACTGCAAAGCTGCTCAAATTAGAACGTCGCTACGAATCGATTACTCGGGTAGTAGTAACATTAACTGTTGATAAGCTAGTACAGAAAGCAGAAGCTACTGTTCATGCAAGTGGCGCCGAGATATTTGCAAACTCCGAGCATGAAGATCTTTATGCCGCCATAGATGCACTTTCCGAAAAGCTAAATAAACAAGTAATCAAGCATAAACAGAAGCAAAGAGGCCGGTAGTTTTTAATGACGAAAATTTCCGACGTATTAACTCCAGAAATGTCCTTATGCGACTTGAAATGGAGCAGCAAGAAAAAAGTATTCGAGAACCTTGCTCAATTTATATCCCAAAACTTGGAAGGCGGTGCAGACAGAGCTGAAGCATTGTTGCAAAGCATGGTGGCGCGAGAACGCCTTGGCAGCACAGGAATTGGTCAAGGCGTAGCTGTACCTCACTGCCGAGTGACTGGAATTACCCGCGTCTATGGATGCATCATCAAACTAAACCTCTCGATTGATTATGACGCGTTAGATCAGCAGCCGGTAGATTTGATTTTCGCTCTTGTAGTTCCGGATGAGTATAATGATGATCATCTGGAAACTTTATCTTGTGTCACTAGAGTTCTGCAAAGCTCAAGCTCTCAAAAAAAACTAAGAGCGTGCCGAAATAACCAACAACTTTTCAACACCCTTATTAAATTAGAGCAGAGTATTTGACAATGCGTTTAGTTGTGATAAGCGGCCACTCGGGTTCTGGAAAAACATCAGCATTGAATATTTTAGAGGATGCCGGTTATTCTTGCATAGATAACCTTCCGGCTAGTCTATTGCAGAGTCTAATCTCTCAACTTAGTAAAGGACCGGCACTCAGGGGAAAAAAGCTGGCAGTGGGCATAGATGCCAGAAACCTTTTAGGTGACCTATCGACCATTGCAGCAATTTTAAAAAAAATAAGGGCTGAAGGCGTTCAAGTAGATGTCATTTTTATGTATGCCCGTCGACCAGATCTAGTCAGAAGATATAGCGAAACCAGACGCAAACATCCTCTAAGCACCAATGGCATAAGCTTGATGGAAGCCATTGAATTAGAAGATTCTCTCTTGGCACCGATAGCAAAAATCACCAATCAAAAAGTGGATACCACCGGCCTCTCCCAGAATCAGCTAAGAGGCCTCATAACGAAAATTGTAGAACGCGATAATGTCCATTATATGTCGATTCTTTTTGAGTCTTTTGGTTACAAAAGAGGTTTGCCTGAAAATTCTGATTTCATCTTCGATGTTCGATGCCTTCCAAACCCTTATTGGAAGACGGAGCTTCGACATAAGACAGGTCTTGAACCGGCAGTCATTCAATTTTTAGAAGCACAAGTTGAAGTTGCTGCAATGCTGGCCGACATAATCGGATTTCTGGACCGTTGGATCCCAAAATTCCACGAAAATAATAGAAGTTACCTAACCATTTCAATTGGCTGTACTGGTGGGCAACACCGCTCTGTTTACATGGCTAANAGGCTCTANATGCACTACTTTGAACTTCAGAACGATGTTCAAGTAGGNCANAAAGAACTCTGATTAAAAACGGTCTCCNTGAAAAAATAATCTATTTCGTTTTTCGGTTTGGCGAATCGGTTCNTACTNTAGAAACTNGTTTTTNTNTGCTATTTTCACANCACCTTTCCGNAAANAGCCTTAAACTCGNTATGGCCTNTCATCCTTGGAGCTTTCTGCNTCCAGAGACTCGGCAAAAATTTGATCTACTCTCACCTCAACATCGTCCCAATCTCCAGCAATTGTATAACTGATACTGGATAGTCGATCTACTTGCTCCTCAACCAATTTGCTTGTCAAATATACTCCAGCGGCTGCNGGAAGACCGCCAACAATGGCTGCTACCCAGGGTAAATTAGTCGCTACAGGAAGTGTTGCAACTAACCTGCCCTCCATGGTTTCATTGCCTAAGTCAAACTCACCAGCCATAGTCATTTTCCCCGAAGGCATCTTCATATGTAATGGTTCATCTAGCCGAGCTTTGCCAGAATTAAAAGAGAAGCTACCATTGAGTGAATCATAGGGAAGGTTTTGATCGAAAACGTCTGAAAAATCCAGCTGTAGCCTTTTTAGCCAGTTNGCAAANTTTACCAAGCTGATCATTCTAAGAGCCAAATCGGCACTTGGTGAAGATTTGTATAAACTACCTGAAGAAAACTCAAATTTAAAATCGCCTTGTAANTTATCTCGAGAAAAACCCCAAGGTTTATCCGGCCANGACAGATCAAAAATNACNCTACCTGATTCACTGTCCGCTATTCTTGGCAAATTCAAACTTTGAAAAACCTCTCCGACGTNNTTCAGTCTGACGGGTCCAACCAACCTACTGGAATGGATGTCTCCGTCAAAATGCCAAAAAAACTCNGCAGGNGGATATTGATTATCNGAGCCNAGATTAAAACCAAAAATGTNACCGCTNATATCGCCAAANGCGGCTCCGGAAATTTCCGACCTAAGGCTAAAACCAATACCACCCCATAGTTCATCCTCCACAAACAACTCATCAATAGATATATCAAGATTTGGGAATCCTCTTGGATCCATAACAATTGATGATTCATTTTCTGGTAGCCAATTTTTGGCAATTGCTAATCTCGACAACTTCAATTGAGGTAATTTATCTTCAGAATGAAAATGAAAAAAATCTCCATCAGCAATATCACTCTGAAAACTCACAGTGGNGCCTTGTTCTTCCCAGCCAATCTGAGCTGAAACATTGTTTAAACGCATATTGAACGGCGTCAAATAATCAAAAGTTAGATCGAGGGATGGTTGCCATCGGTTTTGTTTATNCCTGCTAAATGCAATATCTTCNATCTCGTCTGCNGGATTAATATTAAAAATCTGAATAAATGGCTCCCACANNTTTAAGTCTGCGGTGGGCAAATGCCCGGCAAAGAGAAATGTTCCNCGTTTTGGTGTTTCGACATTTCGTTTGTAGCTTACAACTCCTCTGTCTAATAGACCCTCACGAAATCGAACATCGAGATTTAAATCTCTTGCTAGNTTGCCNGATATGGCCNTTAGCTGCGAATCCATANTGATNGCGAGATTTGCTTTCNTTGACTGCTCAGCCGTCTTACCGAAGGGATCTGGTAAGCTGATTTCNACGCCTTCCAAGTTACTATTCAATTCCAGAACAAATAGTTGAGTTAGTGCTGCTGATTGCCGAGGTATTCGCAACGATCCGCTTATTGGTATATTCCCTTCGACTACTTCATGCCAAGGAAAGTCNACTAATCTATTCAACTTTTTAGGCTCTATTCGACTCTCCATGTCTACCATCTGGTAGTCTTTCTCNGAGTAAAAACGAGCTCTAATCGGTCGGCCCCAGAAACGACCTTTCACGTTTTCCNCAAACAAGCCTCGTTTCGATTCAAAAACCAAATCACCAAATATNTCNGTCACAGCTATCTGACTATCAGGTAAATGGATCTCTCCGTCNTTAAGNCCTATGGTTGCACTGTAGGCTATATCAGCTGAATCAGTTCGATTACCTTGTATCTTTTTCACAGGTATATCCAAGAACAATTTACTGGATTGNCTACCTTTGNANTACCAACTATTGAGTGGCCCCATGGATTTGTTTAATGGAGAGCTTGAGAGCACTGCCATCGCATCGGCAAGAGAGGATGACATATCAGCTTCAACTCGGATTNTTGACCCAATGCCCTGAGTCCTGTCGAACNCAATATCTGCTTCGATCAGGTCAATAGCTCCTAAAAGACCNTCATTAATCTCAGCNANAAAATATTTATCGTCTAAGATTGCTGCACCCATCAAATTTTTCGCACCANTCCATTCGGGATGAAAGTCAATCGCCGCATCATTAATCTTAAATGACAACTGATTGGTNCCTGCGATGGGAGTNTATTTAGGCGCACCTCGACGAAAGGCNAGGCCTAACTCGTCNACATCAGCAGATATAATTGCNTTTTGCANCCACGTTTTTAACTCAGCGGGTGTTTTCTTTGGGAANTATTTCTCCCTAANACGCGCATCTATGTTGCGCCCTCCTATCAAAATATTCATGTCGGGGGCACTGTCTGATAGNGNCATATCAGCTCGNAAAGAAAACATCGCGTTTACAGTCCCTGCATCAAGTTTTGCGTTTATTAGATCACTTCGTATCTTAAAGACGTCTAGTCTGGACGTTGCAGANATNTTGAATCTTCCNTGTAAACTCTGGAGNTCTAGTGGNTCATCATAAACTCTGGCAAAGTGGATNTTTACTCCATNCTTGTCATCCACATTGAAAATCGCCTGCGTNCCATTTAACTGTAAAACAGCATCCAAATGTCGCACACCAGGNATTGCTCCATTTGCNGAACTACGGAAGTCGTGCAACTCTGCCGCACCAAAATAGCCATTCACACCCATACCAAAGTGCACCTGGCGGAGACGCCCTCCAAGTTCTAATCTTTGAGCCAGNTCGGATATCCAATGGTCATCATNTATAAGCTCTCGAACAATTTGTACCGAGTCCTCNAGGTCTATGGTGTCGAGTATAATTTCAAAGTCNTTCTCACCTGAATCTATGTATTTAGAGAACTGCAAATTGATGGGCATGCTACGATTATCTCTCTCGAAAAGCGCAAGCTGCTGAAAACGAATACCCCAATTCATTCCTGGCGTGAACCATGCGGTTATGTCCGCCTTAATGTCCTGTATATTTAATTGCCTGGTTAAAGCCGAATGATTACTGATGGCACCAATTGTAATGTTGCCCTGAAAATCGGTTGCTCTTCCCGGATGCACATCAAACCAGACCTCGGAGTCAACCACAGCTTTATTGGGTAATGCATGCTTGAACAGGAGGGGCGCGGTTTTTATAACACCACCGAGAATGTTTTCATCCAACCTAAGTCCTTCAATTTTCAAATAGCCGCTGGCATCAAATGTCTCAATATCAGTCGGATCTCCATGCCCTTCGATTATCAAATAGCTGGATTGCTGCTGACCCTCTAGGTTGAATGCGAGTTCGGCACGATGAAAATCATCTTCATTCTCAAAATTTAATTCGCTCGCTAGAAACTTTAATTTATTGCCATCATTAAAATGAAGAAGTAAATTGAGCGTTTTCAATTCCACAAGTCGGCTAAATACTATCGCCGACATAACATTTCCTAAACCACCACCATCATCTCCAGAAAAGCCTTTCAACTTCCAAGATCCTGCCAAATCCTGCTGCAAATTTATGGTTATTCGATCTACAGAGAAAGTTTTCCAAATTAAAGCCAAATGCCTCAAGCTCTGATAGATGTCAAGATCAGCTCGAGCATCATTTATAACCACTGCCGAGGGCATTGCCACAGACCCAACCTCTAGTCTTTCAATTTGGATTATGGGCGAAGCCCCTGTCCACTCTGCAGATAGAAAACCGAGTTCAACGGGAAGCCCAGACGCCTCTTCAATTAATTCCTCGATCATATCTCGCTTAGAATCAATTTTTTCTGCCGATTGTCTTCCAAAAATGGTTAACAACACGAGGCAAAGAGATATTACGGTAGCAAGTACCAAAAAATAACTAGTCGAATTAATCAGTAATTTTTTTGTTAAAGACATATGGTCTTAAAATTCAGATAAATTGGTTAATAACAATCTACAGTTGAAGTCCTTTATCCAGAATCAATCCATGAATGATCAGTTTTCAATGCAGTTTCTCCCCCTCAGCATAGTCACTTGAGAACCTTGCTGCAAAGCAGCCTAAAGCAAATCATGCTTCTAGCCAAATTTTCGATAAACGGGCTCTTCGTTAATTGCAAAATTAAGACCCCCGTGACAATAAACAGTATTCCTTATTTTTCCATACCGGCACGTGAAAGATCTTCAGTAATTCATAAGTTTGATAGATCGGCAATCCAACAACGCCGCTATAACTTCCGCTAATATGTCTAACAAAGATGGCGCCAAGCCCTTGGATAGCATAACCACCCGCCTTTCCATAAGGCTCGCCAGTATTACAATAATCCAAACGTTCTTTATAGTCCAAATCTCGAAAAGTAACCTCGCTTACGGCTAATCTCTGTTCAATAGCAGCCCCATTCGCAATCGCCACGGCTGAATAAACGTAATGTTTTCTGCCAGACAATTCACCCAACATAGTGGTCGCCTCTTTCAGAGTTTTAGGCTTGCCAAAAATTTTTCTATCTAAGTTAACGATTGTATCCGCGCCCAGCACGGGCATATCAGGACCCAGAATAGATAATCCTTGCTGAGCTTTTTCTCTTGCCAATCTAAGAACATAATCTTGGGGACTTTCATGACGAGTATGACGTTCATCAACCGTATTTTTGGCAATCTCATATCTCACACCCATCTGGCGGAGAATTTTTGCACGACGAACAGAGGCTGACGCAAGTATAATATCAAAGCTTCGGCTTGCCACTCGTCAGGGTTCTCGCGACAGATTGAAAGCCTTCTCATAAATTGGCAACACCATGACCGATATGATTGCCGCACCTGTATAAAAATCTATCGGGACGGGCANNCCCTGCAGGATCACNAAAATACTTTGCAAAAACCCTGCAATTAGNCANACGGCGAACATCGANACCAGACGATAGGTCAAAGCAAAATGACTTGCCCATCTGGCTAGAACACATACAANTCCACCACATAGAGTAAATACAAACATGAAATGACCAAAAATAGTGCCCAACATAACATCAGCAAATAAGCCTGAGATCGAAGCGAAGCTGACTCCAAAGTAGTCAGGGTAATTGAGAATCAAGGTAATAGTTAATACTAAAATAAAATTTGGCTTCCAATCCGTCCAAACACCGAAAAAAGGTATGAGCTGGCAAATGATTGCCATCAAAAAAGCAGCCGATAGCTTCAAGACCCCTGGTGAAGTAGCCATCATTCAACCCCGATACGCTCTCGAGAGCCAGAAGCAAATACAAGCAACAGATGCGTACTTCTATTCAAAAGGGCGAATGGCTCGACCTCTATACTCATAAATTCAGACTCGGTTGTCTTTTCGATTAAAGAAATCTGTCCAACCGGGTAACCCGCAGGGAATCGACCTCCCAGACCTGAACTAACTAGTTGGTCTCCTAGCTCTATATCAGAAGTCGGAGGGACAAACCGAAGAGTAAGACGATTGAAATCTGAAGTTCCCTCCGCAATTGAGCGCACACCATTTCTCAAAACCTTCACCGGCAGAGCATGGCTAGCATCACTAATAAGAAGAACTTCGCTATGTGTATCGTAGACCGTTATTACCTGACCCATTAGACCCTCGGCATCTAGCACAGGTTGTCCAATAAAAGAACCATCAGTAGCGCCTCGGTCTATTGTAATAGTATGTCTCTGCGGAACATGAGAATTGCCTATAACCTGAGTCAAAATAACGCTTTCCATGACTGACTTTGAGGCATTTAGCAACTGTAATAAACGCAAATTTTCAGCGGCGAGCTCTGACATTCTTTGCAAGCGGCCCCTGTAAATAAGTCGCTCCTGTCGCAGGCTGTGATTTTCATTTATTAAATCTGTCTTGCTGGCGAAGGTGTCAACGCCCCATTGCTCTATCCTCTTCGGCACCTCTAGAGCCCAATAAAAGGGCTTGCTTAAATACTCTGTACCGTAGCGAAGAGGCTGCAGCCAGTCAGTCGATCTATCAACAATCATAAATGCAAAAGATATAAGCCCAAGAACTAATACACTTCTCAACAGTGGCGGATACATTTTATTGGCTCAAATTTATTACTTTTGTGAAAAGAAGCGGGGCCGAACCTTCGCGATCCTTTAAACTTCTTGAGTCAAGGCGGCCAACCGATGGCCACTCATCAGTTCCATAGCTTGGCCACCACCCCGCGCAACACAAGTGAGTGGATCTTCAGCAAGTATAATGGGTAATCCTGTTTCGTTATTCAATAGGCGATCCATATCTCGGAGTAGAGAACCTCCGCCAGTCAGCACTATTCCAGTATCAGCAATATCCGAGGCCAATTCTGGCGGGGATTGCTCTAATACCCTCTTCACACCAGCAACAACTCCCGACAAAGGTTCCTGAAGAGCTTCTAAAATTTCGTCACTGCTCAGAGTGAAGGCTCTAGGAACACCCTCGGCTAGATTTCGACCCCTTACATCTATTTCTCTTACTTCTTCTGCGAGAAAAGCTGTGCCAACCTCAATTTTGACACGTTCGGCTGTGCTATCCCCTATAACACATCCATACTTCCGCCTAACGAAAGCTACGATCGCCTCATCGAATCGATCACCCCCGATTCGAACAGAGTCAGAAAAAACTACTCCATTCAAAGATAAAATGGCTATCTCGGTTGTGCCCCCCCCTATATCAACGACCATTGATCCGACCGCCTCCTCCACCGGCAAACCTGCACCGATGGCTGCCGCCATAGGTTCTTCGATCAAAAATACTTCCCGAGCACCTGCGCTGAAAGCTGACTCTTTAATAGCACGTTTTTCTACCTCGGTTGCCATGCACGGTACACATATCAAAACCCTTGGACTGGGAGGTAAAAAATTATTGTATATAGTATCAGCATGAACCTTTTTAATGAAATACTGAAGCATCTTCTCAGTGACTTGAAAATCAGCAATTACTCCGTCCTTCAGAGGTCTAATGGCAGTTATGTTACCGGGGGTTCTACCGAGCATTCTCTTGGCATCTATGCCGACAGCCTCTACCACTTTTTGACCCATGTGATGCCTGATAGCGACCACTGACGGTTCATTCAGTACTATACCTTTTTCAGGCACATAAATCAGAGTGTTGGCTGTCCCCAAATCGATGGAGAGATCGCTCGAAAAAAAGCCACGGATTTTTTTAAGTAACATCTATCTGTATCCCCTAGCGTAGAACATATGATCCTATGCCATTTACAGGCCGCCAAATAAGCGGACAAAGATAACAGCGCTTTCCTCGCAGGGCAAGCGGGTAAAGCGTTTTAGTTATGAATTAACCCAATTTATTACAAATGATCTGCAATTGCCTGAAAAAAAACATTCTCGAACGAATTATTCAAAAAATTCTGATGATAGCCAACTGCTAAAAGGACTGATTTGACCGAAAAAGTTGTTTATGTAGCGTTAATGTTATCGAGAATATAAACTATAATTTAATTGAGCGGGGACCAGCATGACATTAGATCGGGAAGATATCAAAAAGCTCGCGATTCTATCGCGAATAAAGATTGAAAATAGTTCTATTCAAGAAATAAGTGAACGCTTACATCGAGTTCTTGATCTGGTTAATCAACTCAGTGAAGCCGACACATCATCGGTGGAACCGATGGCCCATCCCCTTAACGCGGTTCAGCGGGCACGCGATGACAAAGTCACTGAAATCGATTTGCGAGAACGTTTTCAGAAATTGAATCATCATACTCATGATGGGCTTTACTTAGTCCCGAAAGTCATAGAATAGAGTTTTCTTGTATGCATAATATGTCTATTGCCCAGTTGGAAGACGGATTACGGTCAAAAACTTTCTCAAGTAGAGAGTTAACAGAACATTTCCTATCCAGGATTTCCGATTTAAATCCTGAGATTAACGCTCTGATCACAGTCGCTGAAGAGGCCGCTTTAAAAGATGCTGACAAAGCGGATATGTCAATCAAAAATGGGTCCGCTCAGGAGCTCTGCGGCATACCGATACTCCATAAGGACATTTTCTGTACCGAAGGTATCCTGACTAGCTGTGGATCTCGAATGCTAAGTAATTTTATTCCCCCGTATACGGCTACAGTGGTCAGGAACTTTGAAAATTGTGGTGCAGTCATGCTGGGCAAAACTAATATGGATGAATTTGCCATGGGGTCCTCTAATGAAACTAGCTTTTATGGACCCGTCAAAAACCCTTGGGATACTAAAAAAGTTCCAGGAGGCTCATCAGGCGGTTCAGCAGCAGCAATTGCTGCACGTCTCGCTCCCGGAGCCACCGGAACCGACACTGGTGGTTCAATTAGACAACCGGCGGCACTTTGCGGTGTTAGTGGCCTAAAGCCCACATACGGCAGAGTATCCAGATGGGGCATGATAGCTTTTGCGTCAAGTCTAGATCAAGGCGGACCGATCGCCCGAACCGCTGAAGATTGCGCAATCTTACTCAATTGCATGGCGCGTTATGATCCTCTTGATTCTACTTCTGTCAATCAAGAGGCACCAAACTATAGAACTACGTTAAACAATTCAATTAAGGGTTTGAGACTCGGTCTACCAAAAGAATATTTCCATTCAGGATTAGATACTGAAGTTGAACGAACCGTCCGAGAAAGTCTGGATATTCTAATGGGTCTTGGAGTTGAGTTGGTTGAGATAAGTCTACCAAACAGTCACCTTTCCGTGCCTGCATACTATGTGATTGCGCCGGCGGAAGCTTCAGCAAACCTATCGCGATTCGATGGAGTCCGTTATGGTCACCGTTGCGAAGATCCTGTCGACCTAAATGATCTTTACTGCAGAACACGAGGTGAAGGTTTTGGGGAAGAAGTACAACGCAGAATATTGATTGGTACTTATTGCTTGTCCGCAGGCTACTATGACGCATACTATTTAAAAGCTCAAAGAGTCCGGCAGCTTATCCAACGTGACTTTGCAACATCGTTGGAGAAAGTCGACCTCATAGCTGGGCCCACCTGCCCGTCTCCCGCCTTTGAATTTGGTTCTAAGGGAGATGATCCTGTAGCGATGTATCTAGAAGATATCTATACCATAGCAGCAAATCTCGCCGGCCTTCCTGCGATGTCAATACCATGTGGCCTAGTCGGAGGGAATCCGGTAGGTCTCCAGTTGATCGGGAATTACTTTGAGGAAGCAAAGATTCTAAATGTTGCCCATGAATTCCAAAAGGTAACAAGTTGGCATAGTGCTCCACCATCGGGACTGTCACTATGAATTGGGAGGTAGTCATTGGGTTGGAGATTCACGTACAACTCAACACGAAATCCAAGTTATTTTCCGGCGCAAGCACACAGTTTGGAGCAATTCCAAATACTCAAGCATGTGCAATAGATTTAGCCATGCCAGGGACTTTGCCGGTTGTAAATCAACAGGCGATAAATCATGCTTTGCTATTTGGACTTGCTATAGACGCTCATATTCCTGAAGTATCAGTTTTTGAGCGCAAGAACTATTTCTATCCTGACCTTCCTAAGGGTTATCAAACCACTCAATTAGACAAACCAATTATAGGTAAAGGGGCAATTGATATAGAGCTCTCGGATGGAAGTAAAAAGCTCATCCGCATTCACCATGCCCACTTAGAAGAAGATGCAGGAAAGTCCCTCCATAAAGGTAGTTTTGATAAACACTGCTCTGGAATTGATCTAAATCGCGCAGGCACTGCATTAATCGAAATTGTTACCGAGCCAGATATTTCAAATTCTTCCGAAGCGGTTCTATTCGCAAAGAAATTGCATGGACTAGTGACCTCGATCGGCATTTGTGATGGCCACATGGCTGAAGGTTCAATGCGTTTTGATGTAAACGTCTCTATTCGACCTCTGGGAGAAAAGACATTAGGGACTCGAACTGAAACAAAAAATTTAAATTCTTTCAAGTTTATGGAGGAGGCCATAACGCTTGAAGTAGATAGACAGATAGGAATACTCGAAGGAGGGGGCTCTGTTGTTCAGGAGACCCGTCTATATAATGGCGAAAATAAGCGCGCCCGAGCGATGAGAAGTAAAGAAGAGGCAAACGATTATCGCTATTTTCCATGCCCTGATCTCTTACCCATCGTGGTAACAAAAAAGCAACTTCAATCTCTACGCCAGACATTACCTGAATTACCAGACGAGCGCTCCAGGAGACTGATAGAAACATATATGATTGCGCCTGCAGACGCAAAAACTTTAGCCAATCAAAAGGCTCTGTCAGATTATTTTGAGCAGGTGGCCGTCAAAAGCGGCCAGCCAAAACTTGCCGCAAATTGGGTGACCGGCGAACTTCTAGCTCGGCTTAACAATGAAGGTAGAGATGTGGGTGACTGTCCTGTCCCTCCAGATCAACTGAGCCTTTTGGTCACTCACCTGCATGACGATAAAATCTCAGGGAAAATGGCCAAAGAGATTTTTGATGCCATTTGGCATGGCGAAGGCGAAGTCGACGAGGTAATTAAAGGGCGAGGGTTAAAGCAAATTTCGGATAGTGCCGCCTTGGAGAGAGTGGTAACCGGCGTTTTGAATAGCAACCAATCCTTGGTTAAAGAATATATTTTGGCTGATGAAAAGCGCCGAAAGAAAAAACTCGGCGCTTTTATGGGACAAATAATGAGTGTTTCCAAGGGACAGGCCAACCCGANCCAAGCTAGCCAGATATTAGTCAGANCGCTCCAAGAGATNATTGATTCTTCTTAAGAATAAAATGACTAGGCGCGACCCAAAGACTCTAGCAAGGGCTAATNAAAGGGCACAGGTTGATTTTCTTGTGCTAATATCNCACGTATTGGTCTTGAAGAGTAAATTAATCAAATTAACTNCTATAGCTGTATTTTATTTGGGAATAAGGGCAGATAAGTAGCTCTTGCATCGGAGGTTTCAAGTGACGCAATATGATAAAGAATTCGAATTTTATGTCGGNCCGGCGACCCATCTTGAGGGGGCATCTCTAGCAATTGATGGCACCGCTCGNATNGATGGAAAGATCGTGGGTAAAGTTTCTGTAAAGCATTTAATAGTCGGTGTAGATGGTATAGTGCAAGGAGATATTTCTGGAGAGACCGCTACAATAGAAGGCACAGTAGAGGATACCCTATCCCTAACAGGGAAACTGACAGTTTGTTCGACCGGACGCATCAGAGGAAAAATCCAATATGGCTCCATTCAAACTGAAGAGGGTGCCAAGTTAATAGGCGAAATTACTACCGACTGGGATCAAGATTCGCATGCTTCGGAAGTCTCTAGTCGATTGGAAGCATTTAATGCCGGATTAAATATGGACTCGGACACTGAAGAACTTAACACTTAGACAGCTTGATCTTTCTTGAGGAAAACAGTGACTAACGTGCGGTCAGAAACGGGACCAAGATTGAACTCCCGACCGAAGACAGTGGCATTCGCTAATTCTAAAGGAGGAGTCGGGAAAAGCACACTTGCGCTTCTGATGGGGTTAGGTTTAGCCACTCGTCACCGAGACGCAAGTGTCAATTTGATTGACTTGGATCCACAAGCAACCACTAGTGACTCACTACGAAGGTTTTGCGATTCTCGCTTTTCAGTCGTGAGCGATAGCAGAAATTATGCGAGTGGTTCACCGAACAATGAGAACATTATTAGCCATATACACTCTCAGCAGAGCCGGAGATTTAAAAAGCGATTTGTTGTAATCGATAGTCCTGCTGGAATAGAGCCAATTAAGAGTTCTTTTCTTTTTCATTGCGATGTTCTGTTGATTCCAACTTCGGTGAGTGATGCTGACATATTTGCAACTAGAAGATATGTGGGAAAGCTTCATCATCTTTTTCAGTCGCACGATAACCGTCAAACTTTTCCTCCGCCCGCCTTGATAATTCTTCCTAACTTAGTGGACAGTCGAGATGAATTTAATGAGCTTAGATTCGCGTTACAAAATGAACGCGCTTATTTGGGAAAACCTCTTTATTATTCCCCGGCCTTCAGACGTGCCTTCCGTGAACAGCGGAATGACGACAATATACGAACAATTTTCAAGCAGGCTCAGCCATATACCCTTTGGCTAACAAGTCTATTAACTCAATCTCACCGCCTAGAAAAAAGACCCAAAGAGTTATTTCAACTCTAAATAGGTTTTTTCAAAGTTTCGTTTAAAAAATGAGCATCGATGCGACTTTGAGTCTATTGCTAAACCTGCAAATAAAAAACACATCCAAAGGAAAACTAGAGTAATCATATGAAAATATCATCTAACTTAACAGACAAATTTTTCGAGGTAGTAGTAGTTGGAGCTGGTTTAGCTGGAATTACTGCTGCCTCTCTATTAGCTCAAAAGAAAAGAGTTTTAGTTTTGGATAAGGGACGGCAAATAGGGGGACGC
>NZXB01000015.1 GCA_002701765.1 Porticoccaceae bacterium | reverse complement strand
TATCGATAGAATTTTGTAGCCTTCATAGTTCCCCCCAATGACAAAAGACATATGCTTGGTTTTCTCAAACATTTAATAGTTTTTTTAGAATGTGGTTTGGTATATTTATTCTATGCCATTTTTTTTGAAATTTTTGATTTTGTCAATCATTTTGTTGTTAACGTGTTAGGCTGTTTTTAAGTTATCTTTCGTTGGATAGGCATTTATCTGAAGAATTTGCGGATTGGCTTTGGTTTTAAAGAGGTTGCAGGACGTGTTATATGCATCAAATTAGTATTAAGTATTGTGTCCTTGCTACGCTGATACTATCGCTTAGTAGTTCCTGCGAGCTGCGTAAAGTCTCGGACCAGAATTCACAAGACATATCTCGTCGTCCTAACATCGTCATCATTTTGGCAGATGATCTTACAGGATCCGACATTGGAGCATATGGCAATACAGACGTTTACACGCCTAATCTTGATCGGCTTGCAAAGGAAGGGATTCGTTTTAAGAATGCCTTTACGGGTACNGCTATGTGCAGTCCCTCTAGGCAACAACTCCTGACTGGNCTTTTTCCGGTTCGCAGTGGGGCCATCTTAAATGGCAGCACAGTTAAGGATGGTACTCCTAGCATGGCGACCTTATTTTTAGAGGCCGGCTACAGGGTTGGATTAAACGGCAAGACTCACTTTGGCCCGTCAGAATCCTTTCCTTTCCAGTTCCTCGATGTTCGAGATCGGAGGCAAAAGTATGCTCCCAGAGAACTTAATTTCACTGAAACCCGAGAATTTTTGAGNTCGGATAGCNCAAAGCCTTTCCTATTAATTGTAGCGTCGGAAAATCCNCATTGGCCTTGGACAGGAGGGGATCAATCAGCATTTGATCCCGACAAGATTCNTGTGCCCGATTACTTGGTCGATACNGCAGAGACACGCTTGGCTTTAGCTAAATATTATTCCGAGGTTACCCTCTTGGATATCGAAGCGGGTCGCATTTTAACCATCTTGGAGGAGACAGGTCATCGAGAAGATACCATCGTTATNTTTACATCAGAGCATGGCGCGATGTTTCCTCATGCGAAATGGACACTATATGACCCGGGCGTAAGGACAGCACTCATGATCAGGTGGCCAGGAATGGTTGAGGAAGGAAGTGTTTCCAGCGCGATGGTTCATTATGTTGACATCCTGCCGACTCTACTAAATGTTATTGAAAAGCATCACTCGGAGATGGATGGGCGGAGTTTCTTGCATGTTCTAACAGATGGGCAGAGTCACCACAGANACTTTGTATATGGGATCCACACGACTAAGGGAATTAAAAATGCCGTGGCCAATTATCCTATCCGCTCGATACGATCCGAGCGCTATAAGCTTATTCTGAACCTGAATCCGACTAGCGTTTTTAGAAATAATGTGGTCGCTGAAAATCGAGGCGGATACTATGACTCATGGAAACTAAAGGACAGCCCGAATGCTCAAAGGAAGTTTAATCACTACCAAGTCAGACCCGCCGTTGAGTTATATGACATGGTCGCAGACCCTGCCGAGCAGCATAATTTGGCGGGAACGGAAGCTCTCCATGCGATGCAACATGATTTGACACAGCGTTTACAGCAGTGGATGAGTAGCCAGAAAGATTCCGGTTTGGAGCTTGAACGGCTTGCCGATAGAAGTCTTCATAAAGTAAGGTTAATCCCAGATTTTAAGGAGCCACCCACTCAGGTTGAGTTGAACGAGAAAGATGATTAAGGGTTATCGTCGTNTAAATGGACTCGCGGGCGCTATTGCAAGCGCAGGATTAGCTCTTACGCTTATTATNNTCCCTGAGTTGGCTGTGGCAAAAAGCTCGCCTAAATCCACGCCCAACGTCGTTTTAATTTTACTTGATGACGCTGGTGTGGAGACGGTCGGGGCCTACGGTAGTGAGATTGATACCCCNAACATAGATAAACTCGCCGAGGAGGGTGTGCTNTTCAAGAATGGTCATGCCACGCCTGTTTGCACCCCGAGCCGGACGCGAATGCTAACCGGCACCCACAACTTTAGGCACTACACAAACTTCATGACGCTTGACCCATCAGCGTTTACGGTGTCCGAATTCATGCAAAAGCAGGGTTATGAGACTTTGGTTGCGGGGAAGTGGCAGCTGCTTGGAACCATGCGTGACAAGATTCTCAAGGGCAGCAGGCCTGCGGATGCCGGGTTTATGGAATCTTTCGTTTGGCAGGTCGAACCNTTGCAAAAGGGTATGCGTTATTGGGGTCCGACCTTCGAAGAAAATGGTAGATTGACACGATTTTGTAATGATGAGTTTGGCCCAGATTTAACTAATGATTACACACTGGATTTTATTCAACGTAGAAAAGATAGGCCTTTTTTTATTTTGTACTCCATGCTTCTGCCGCATGATGATCTGAGGCTTGAAATGAGTAAGTGGGTTCGCACCCCTGATTCGATGCAAGCAGTATCGACTCAAGAGCGTTTCCACGGGATGATGGCCTATGCAGATAAATTGATAGGCAATATAGTCTCCGCGATAGATGANGAAGGGCTCACGGAGAATACCATCATTTGGTTGTTGGGAGATAATGGCACCCATCCTGATATTGTTACCCGGATGGGTAACGAGTTTATTCGTGGCGGAAAGTGGACCACCACAGATAGCGGGACGCACGTTCCTTTCATTATAAAATGGCCGGCTAAAATAGCTGCTGGGCAGCAGCTAAATAGTTTGGTGGAGATTATGGATGTTTTCCCTACGCTTGCTTCGGCGCTAGGGAGGGCAGTTCCCGCGGGACTGGATGGAAAAAATCTGCTGCCGTTAATGATTGGGGAAGTTGATGAGGTTAGGGATGCTATTTTTATGCATTACGCGCCGAGACAAAGTCCTAGTGCGCCCCCATGGGTGCATACGAGATTCATCTTTGATAAGGAATATAAGTTGTATCATGATGGACGGTTTTACGACCTAAAGGCCAATCCTAATGAGACGCCAACTTACTTTTATCGAGACCGCAAAGCTGCTTTCATTGCATTTAAAAAGCTTTTTGAGCTGATGCAGGATATCGATGATCCAGCCTTGCCCGCTATAACCTCCCCGCTAGATTCATATGAAAGACCGGAGGCTCTGCAATTGAATGAACCAGCGCGATGTGGGAATAGACAGCCAGAAACTTAAAAATTTTTGGTATTGGCCTGAATTGGATTTTTAGCACAACTGTGAACGAATATCTAAAACAAATGAACTTGGTCGCCTGCTTATGGATCGCATGCGTATCTGTTTTTGCTGAGATGGATCAAGACCAACAAAACACAATGATTGCAAGCCGACCGAATGTATTACTGATATTGATTGATGACGTCGGGGTCGAAACGGTCAGCGCCTATGGGAGTGAGATTGCTACACCCAATATTGATCGTTTGGCAGAAGAGGGCGTTTTGTTTACTAATGGTCACGCAACGCCGGTCTGTACTCCGACGCGAACCAGACTTCTGACGGGGACCTATAACTTTAAACATTATTCCCGGTTTATGCATCTCGACAAGAGTACCTATACTATTTCGGAACATTTCAAGTCGCACGGTTATGGGACACTGATCGTTGGCAAGTGGCAGTTGGTGGGAACAGGTAACGAAAGAGAAGCCGAGAGAGGCAAGACCCCTGGGGAAGCGGGTTTCGACGAGTCGTTCGTATGGAACTATGAGCATCGCTCAAGAGGCAGCCGTTTTTGGGGGCCGACTTTGACTCACAATGGGCACGTCGAGCGATTCTGCGACAGTGACTTTGGACCGGATCTGCTTAATGGTTACCTGATCGATTATATAAGGCAGAAAAGGGAGCAGCCATTTTTTATTTATTACCCTATGGTGCTGGCGCATGATCCCTGGGTGAAAACACCCGACTCAATGGATGCAGAAACGACACGAGAGCGCTTTCATGGCATGATGAAATATACCGACAAGATGATAGGAAATGTTATAAGGGTTCTCGAAGAAGAGGGCCTGAGAGACGATACTATTATTTGGTTAATTGGAGACAATGGCACACATGAGGACGTCACTACAAGGATGGGTGACCGTCTTGTGAGAGGAGGAAAAGGGTTAACAACGGATAATGGCACACATGTGCCGTTCATCTTGAGCTGGCCNCAAGGAATCCATCTCGGGCAGACAGTTGACAGCCTAGTGGAGGTCTTGGATGTGTTTCCGACGCTTGCCTCTTTGTTAAATAATCATATACCCCCTGCNCTCGATGGGNAGGATCTGATGCCGGTNATTTCAGGAGACAAAAAAGAAGTCCGGGATGCCATTTTTATGCACTATGCACCAAGATGGACCGGTGGCAGTTTCCCGTTGATGCATGCGCGATTCGTGTTCAACAAGGAGTATAAGTTATATGGGGACGGCCGATTTTTTAGGATCGCATCGGATATTAATGAGGTTGTGCCCTACAGATATCTACTGGATGATCAAAGTCTCGAGCAGGACGCGAGAGATAATTATAGGAAGCTCGAATCAATAATTAAAAATATGAATGATCCGCCACTNTCTCNGCCNTTCAGATCTCCAAAACTNAGAAGACAAGATCTNCCAGAACCGCCACNTTGCAGGGTGAAACTATNAATTATGCTTCCGATGATCATTAATTGGGNTTCAACAATGTGTCGAANCATGGCCAGCTCGGCGCTTTTGAAAAATAAGTTCATTTTAGTCCAATTACCATGGGTAATTGCCACTTTGGTTCAACACATTAAATATGGGTTTTTGCTATTTTCGATCGGGGTTTATGCTAGTGAAATTGCATCGCCGCCGCCCAATGTGCTTCTCATTTTATCCGATGACATGAATACGAGGTTAGGAACATATGGAGATTCTCTGGCTAAAACGCCTAATCTCGACGCGTTGGCTGAACAAGGGGTGAGATTTGACCGAGCCTATGCGCAATATCCTCAGTGCACCCAAAGCCGAAGCAGTTTCCTGACCGGACTGTATCCAGATCAAACAGGTGTGATAGGTCAGTCAGGTTTAAATACCCATTTTAGAAATACTATCCCACGGGTGAAAACGCTACCGCAGGTTTTTCAGGCTTATGGGTATCACACGGCAAGGGTTGGAAAAGTGTTTCATCAAGGTGTTCCCAAGTCAATCGGCACCGATTCGCTCGACGACATAGCTTCCTGGGATGAACGTCATAACCCGACCGGAATCGATCGGATCCGTGCAGCCGATATCCAATATTTGGGCCCACTTGACACCCCAGAGAACAGAGCCCATAACATGCACGGTGGCTACCTAAGTTTGATGAGGGTTGGTGGTGCAGCCAGCGATCACACAGATGGAAAAGTAACAGACCGGGCTATTAGCATCTTAGAAGAAAGACACGCTGAGATCGGGGATAAACCCTTCTTTCTGGCGGTTGGTTACGTCAGGCCTCATGTACCCTTTGCAGCTCCAGAACGGTTCTTCGATATGCATTCACTTGATTCAATGCCCGTTGTTGATGATCCGACAACTGACCGAGAAGATATACCAATTGTCCAACTGGCCGACAAACCATACCAGCTTGATATGTCAGATGATGAGAAGAGGTTAATGGTCCACGGTTACTACGCCTCGGTCAGTTTTGTGGACGACCAAGTTGGTCGACTATTACTTAAACTTGATGAACTCTCATTAACAGAATCTACGCTGATTGTTTTTGCGTCTGACCATGGATTTTTGCTGGGTGAGCATGGTCTTTGGCAAAAATCTATGTTGTTTGAGGAGGCTTTGAGAATACCTCTAATTTTCTCTGTTCCAGGCACGAAATATGCAGGTAGCACAGTTGATTCATTCGTTGAACTAGTTGATATTTATCCTACAATTCTTGATCTTGCAGGTATTGATATACCAAAGCATAGTTCTGGCCAAAGTTTTGCCTCTTTATTTGAACACCCGAAGACGAATATAAGAAAATCTGCATTAAGTCTGTCACATACGCAGGCAGCGCAGGTAGGGCGGCCAGGTTTGCAGTTGCAGGAAGTTGTTGGCTACTCCATAAAAACGGAACGATTTCGCTATACCGAATGGTCCGGCGGGATACACGGTGGCGAGCTTTATGATCATGATTCGGACCCTAGAGAGTTAACGAACCTCTACGCTGATGAGGCATACCTTGGCGCTAAGGCTGATCTCAAAGTGCTTTTAGAGCAGCGCATATATGAATCCAAAGAATCTAGGGCAGGACTGCAAGCCGAGAATTAGATAACACCGCATTGTTTGACGATTCGGTCATTACTTTGAAATTGCCGGCTTCAATCTCCCGATCCATCCCTCTATTCAGATATCTCAGCTTGTTGGGTGTGTTTGTCTTTAATTTTTTGGTTGCTTCGCCCTAAGAAATCGAATACTTTTAATGAAATAAATCTTTCAAAACCATAAATGATCAAGCAAACATTCACATGTGTTATAACGTGACAAGTCATTTAGTTAATTTTTCGCAATATTACAAAGAACCAATTTCATGAGACCATCGGTAAAAATCAGAAAAATTAGGTCAATTATGCTGACTTTATTCATCAGCACCTTTTTTTCGCTTACAACCGGATGCATGAAATCGATTGAATCACCAGAAGACAAAAATGTTGAAAGACCACCGAATATCATTCTGATCGTTACTGATGATATGGGTTATGGTGATATTAGTCCTTATGGGAACCCGACAGCCCGAACGCCCAACTTTGAACGAATGGCTCAAGAGGGTCAAAAATGGACAAATTTTTACGTGGCCTCACCTATCTGTACCCCAAGTCGGGCAGCCATTCTTACTGGAAGACTTCCCGTGAGGCTTGATTTAAGAGAGGATCGCGAAAGACAAGTATTCTTTGAAGATTCAACTAATGGGTTACAACCAAGTGAAGTGACTATTGCGGAAATTCTCAAGTCAGTAGGGTATGCAACGGCCGCGATTGGAAAATGGCACCTAGGCCACTTGCCGCAATTTCTGCCCACATCCCAAGGTTTTGACAGCTACTTTGGTATTCCCTATAGCAATGATATGGATGCGCCTGGAGGACTAATCACACCATGGAAATCACAGAGAAACAAAGACCCTTCCTTGGTAAAAATCGATCTAATGCGTGAGGGCGCCAATATTGATCATTGGGACGTACCATTGATGAACAATGAGGTTGTTATAGAGCGGCCAGCAGATCAATGGACTCTTACGCAGAGATATACTGAAAAAGCTATCGAATTTATTAAGAACAAAAGAGAACAACCTTTCTTCCTTTACCTTGCGCATAGCTTTCCCCACATACCTTTGTTTGCGGGGGAAAATTTCTGGGGAAAAAATGCAGGTGGCTACTATGCCGATGTGATTGAAGAGTTGGATCACAGTACTGGGCAAATCATGGAGAGCCTTGAGAGTCTTGGTTTGGATAATGACACGCTGGTTATATTCACCTCAGACAACGGGCCATGGATCGGGATGATGGAATTTGGGGGCAGTGCTGGTGCCCTGAGGGGAGGTAAGGGGAGCACATATGAAGGAGGAATGAGGGTGCCAGGACTCTTCTGGGGGCCAGGGCATATTGTCCCGGGTGTNCATACAGGTATAGGCTCGACTTTAGACCTTTTGCCAACCATAGCATTTTTTGCAAATGCCGTTTTACCGGACGATCGAACCATCGATGGGGTTAATTTGGCCGGGAGTCTTACTCAAGGGAAAGTAAGTCCTCGAGAAACTGTCCATTTCTATCGGGGAGAAAAAGATACAATGCTTCCTCAGGAAAATTCACATACCGCAAATATAGTTGCTTCAAGCGAGAGTGGAACCAATTCCCGAAAACTGCGGCAGAAGTTGTACGCGATTCGTCATGGGTCTTTTAAGCTGCACTTTAGATCAAAAGGCTCTTTTGGGGTGCCGGATGACGGCAGAAATGTTATTTCTGGTCCTGATTATAGTGACTGGGGGATGGATAAAAAAACTATCAGACATCATAACCCCCCACTTTTGTTTAACTTGGATTCCGATCCCGGTGAAAGATATGATGTATCAGCAAATCACCCGAACGTTCTCCGCGCGTTAAAAGTGCTAGCAGATGCTCATACTGAAACAATATCGGAGACACGATGATTTGACGAATGTGTTCCCAGAATCGGCACAAAACGGGTCTGTGGATTTAATCCATAGATTAGGAATCAGCTTTTAGCCCGATCGAGAAGCGCAGTTGCTATCGTTTGGGAGACACACATGGCGGTTGTCAGGGAGCGGAACGCTAATGTCTCTGCGTCATGTGCCTGAATGCAGACCGTGGCTTCCCTCGCCATTGGACTAAGCAGGCTATCTGTGATCAGGATGGATCGTGCACCAATCTTTTTTGTTGCTGTCATGACTAAGCTTGTTTCCTCCTGTTCGGGATGTAAGGTGCCCTCAGCGGTTACAAGATAGGTTATGGCAATGAGAGCATCATTTTTCGCCATTGTTTTAGTCTGCTCCTTTAGCATCCCGCCGAGACCATTGAGTAGATAGGCTTTTATGCCACTATGATTTAGTGTATATGCAAGATAAGCTGCAACTGCGAAAGATTTGCGTGCGCCGATGAGGTAAACACGCTCCGCAGCTGAGAGGATTTCGATGGCCTGGTTTAGTGCATCAGCGTCGATGTTCTCGCTCAGGCTTTCTAGGGACAAGATGTTGGTGGTGCACAGCTTCTGCAGCAACTCGGCATTGCTCCAACTGACATTTTCCGTTTTATCATCGAAGATTCGTCGGATACGCTCGGAATGATTTGCTGATCTATTGGTCACATAAGCTTGAAACACTCGCTGCATTTCGCTAAATCCAGAGTACCCAAAGTGTGTGGCAAAACGGATCATCGCGGAAGGCTGAACTGCCGCTTTTTTTGAAATGATAGCTACCGTCTCCATTGACATTTCGGTTGGATGCTCCAAAGCAAAACGCGCTATTTGTTGAAGCCTATTACTGAGATTGCCGTAATCAGACTTAATTTTTGCGCGCATTACTAAGTAGTCTTCTATGGTTTTATTGATGTTAGCTTTCATAAAATTCTGTGACATATTTTGCTAAACGTGAGGTGCACAAACATTTAATTCCTGAGCCATTCGTTCGGAAATTCAGCCGCCTGGGACCCTTCCGAATGACGCAGTAAATTTTCATCGTCGGTTTTTCGGGTGAATGGAACTGCTAATCCGTGTCGCGCGTCTGAGAGCCGATCATATAGTCTTGTTCGCATATCAACAACAGTGTCGGCGTAACGCTTATCATTAATGAGATTCTTCATCTCTTTGGGATCATTTTGCATGTCATATAGTTCATCTAGATCCCAGAGCCCGTGATACGTAATGTACTTGAAATTATCTGTTCGGAGAGCAAATGTTGTGGGAGTATGAGGAAAATTGTATTCCCAGTAGTATTCATAAAGAAGCTCACTTCTCCAGTGATCGATATCCTCATTGCGAGCGAGAGGGTACAAGCTTTGTCCCTCAAATTGATCAGGCAACTCTAGGCCAGCGATATCAAGCATGGTAGGGGCTATATCAATATTGGCAGCAATCTCCTCGACAACGTGTCTTTCTTCGATGGGTTTGCCCCACGCAAGGAGCGGGATTCGCATTGATTCTTCATATGCATTCCGCTTGTCAATCAGTCCGTGTTCGCCGAACATAAAGCCGTTGTCTCCCATCAGCATGACTATCGTATTTTCGTGGTGACCGTTGTTCTCCAGCCATGCCATAAGGCGTCCCAAGCTATCATCGACCGCCGAGATGGTTCTGTGATAACCCATTTTATATGCTTGTATGTTTAATCCGGTTTGGTAAGGAAAATCGACTCCGTGCCAACTGTTTCGCTGGTTCTTGACCCACATTGGTTTTCCTTTGTAGTTCTCTGGGGTGTCAGCCTGACTTTTGGGGGTCGGAACAACCGTGTCTTTGTATTGGTCAGCGTGTCGTTCAGCGGGGTGAAAACGGGAGTGCACTGCCTTGTGCGAAAGATATAAAAAGAATGGCCTTTCTTTGTCTTCAGGCGACATTTGACGGATATTGAGCCAATCGAGGGCATAATCTGTCAACTCATCAGTGATGTAACCTTTCTGTTTTACAATTGCTCCATTGACATTAAGAACGCTGCTATCCTTAGGATAGTAGTCTCCCTGACCTGCAAAGCTCACCCAGTGATCGAAGCCAGGTTGAGGACTATCCCGGCGCTTTCCTGCGGATTCATTGCCTCCTCCAATGTGCCATTTTCCAATAAACGCGGTATTGTAGCCTGACTCGTTCAAGTACTGCGGGAAAAAAATTAAATCACTGTAGGGCGGCTCGTTGTTGTCAACCACTCCATGATTATGCATATATTGACCGGTCAAAATGGAGGCTCGGCTCGGTGAACAGAGTGATGTGGTCACAAACGCATTTTTGAAATGAACTCCTTCCCTTGCCATCCTATCCATGTTTGGGGTCTGGATTAAAGGATTGATAAAGCCCAATTCATCATACCGCTGATCATCGGTGAGAATGAAGATAATATTTGTTTTTTCACCTTTCGATTCGACTTTGAAGTTGCTTTCACAACTCGCCAACGACGTTACCAAGAGTATAAGCAGTGTAATGAGCGAGAGTTTTTGTGATTGCATTGACACCAGTGTAAGCATGACTTTGCCTCATTGTTGTTGAGTTAATGTCGAGTGATCGCCCTTTTCTTAGGAAACCTTATTTTTCCAAAGCGATCTCGTCTTGCTTATAGACTTGCTGCACTAATCTGCTCTGTTATTCGACTCGGCGGCCTTGAGACAAAAACGATCTGTGCGGCAGAATAATAGATCCATGCGTAAAGATATAGATTAAATAGTCTACAAAGAATAACCCCACCTAAATTTGTCAGATTCAGAAACGCCTTAAAAATACTAAGCCTGATTTTCTCTATTTAATAAAGTTTTGTTGCAAATCTGCACCTAGCCCTCTGGCTTTCTGAACCGAAGCGTCATTCGGTCACTTTCCCCTATTCGCATATACTCGTCTTTATTTTCATCGCCTAAGCTAAGACTCGGTGGAAGAGTCCAAACCCCCTTTGGATGCTTTCCAGAGTCGAGGGCATTTGCGTTGATTTCAGATGTTGCCTCGAAGGCAAAACCCTCTGACTCGGCCAGCGAAATGACGTAGTCTTGTGGCATATACCCGCTTTTTTCAAGTTCGTTTGCGGGGAGTGAGTCGAGGTATGCATTCTCCGGAATATCCGCCGACCTATGCTGCACTATGCCTAAAATTCCTCCAGGCTTTAGCGCGTCATAAAAGAGCTTGAGGGAACTTTTGGCACCGCCGTCGCCAGCAAAACTATGAATATTCCTGAAAGTTAGTACAGCATCTACACTGTCAGTTGCGACATCTAATATGCTCTTATCAAAGTGAGCCACCTCAACATCTTTATAAATCTCAGAGCTCTCAAGCTTGTCATAAAGTACCTTTGTACTCCGTCTAACATAGTTATTATCAGCCTCTAAATCATAATTCCCAGCTACGATATATTTGCCCGAAACAAACGGCGCTAAAATTTCTAAATAATAACCTCGTCCAGGGTTGATTTCGATGATATCCATATCAGCTGTGATCCCAAAAAAGTCCAGTGTGGCAGCAGGATTGCGATATTTATCTCGCTCAACGTGGCCCTTCTCTCGATGTTGATGTGACAAGATATCGTTGATTGTGTTCGGTATTGAGACAGCTGGGTTGCCAGAAGGTAAGGTCGCCTCAGGTGAGCATGCTACTATAAAAAGCGTTAAGACACTGGCCAACATAGTTGATCTGTTCGTTTTGACAAAAGCCAGCGGCGGTTTTAGCGTTTTCATTCCATCCTCCTAAATTAATTCCGTTGTTGTTGGGACATTAAGTGACAGACAAGGCCCGTCATGAACTTTTTGAAGTCAATAGTATCAGTGTTTAGCCTAATGAAAAATCACTTTCTAAGCTANGANTTGATGCGACNTTGAGACGTTTTCTTTCACNTAGATCGNCTAAGCNTGTCAAACTGAAAGGGTNTCAGAAATCAGCTTTAACCGCGCCTCCGGGTCAGTCATTTCAAGCATAGTCTGCATGAGTTCGGGTTCAAAACGCAAAACTTGAAAAACATTGAAAGCGAACTCTGAGGGATCCAACGACAACCACTTATCTGTGTCGAACTTAGCAACCTCAGTCGGAGCCCTCTCCCGGATCAATTGACAAATCGAATTGACAATCTTGGTTTGATACTCTCCCAGTACTCTAGAGTCATTGATTTCGTCCTTCATTATGGTGCATTTAGCTATTCGGTAGGGCAGCGTTTGTATTTCTTGTCCAAGCCTCACTCGATGAAGCATTTTGATTGTCAGGTAGACCCTGCCGTCAGCAGTTTTGTCTGAGACATTGCAGTAACCCGCGCAGAATACTTCTTTCGGTGAGTAAGTGGCCTGATTGTTAGAGAGCACGTCAGTTATGGATTGATCCACCTTCGCTGCGCTGATCTGTTTTTTTGTATGACAAACTGCCACCATTCTCGTATTTTTGACACACTCCTCAACCATCGTTCTGTAACGTGGTTCAAAGATATGAAGCGGTACTTCGGCACCCGGAAAGGTCACCATNTTTGGGATTGGAAATAACGCGACTTCGAGAGTTTCANTGGTCATCNTGTGNTTTTGGTTTTTTACNNANCNANGTATTTTAANCTATCAAACGATTATTGTATCCATATAAATACGCTCAACCGCCTGAGATAGTTGACTCAGAATGTCTCGCCGCCATTTANAGCTGGACAAAAGAATAGCGCCAGAATTTATCTCCTAACAAGTACACCTTTGCTACGAATTTATTGCCTGTCTGTATTAATTGAAGATCACTGGATAGGAATTGCCATGCAAATAGATATTCAAAAACTTTTATATCGAAAGAGCGAGAACTGGTCATTTAGATCATCACGCGCTCTCACTTACATTCCTAAGGTGCTAGAATAGTTAACACATTTTNACCAAGTGCNCATTTTTGGATCTCATTGGGATAGTAGTTGGACATTCAATCACTTAAAAAGCTCATGTCGTTTTTGGGACTGGGGCTAATGACCTTAGCGGTCCTCTTTTATTTTTTTGCTCGGACTGGGAGTGATTCTCACAATTTACTCTATCAAACTCATGAAATTACAAGCGGTATTATTGAAAGCACTGTCAATGCCTCGGGGACTATTGCCCCTGTTGTTACGGTTGAGGTGGGATCGGAATTNTCNGGTGTNATATCANAACTCAAAGCTGATTTTAACTCTGAGGTAGAAAAAGGACAGCTTATAGCAAGGTTGGACAATCGAACAATTCGCGCCAGATTGCAACAATCTGAGGCGGACCTTGCCATGGCAAAAGCTTTGCTCGAGCAGCAGAGGGCAGGCCTAAACAAAGCGTTGGCTCAACTGACATTGGCGAAGTATCAANATAATCGGCAATCTGAATTGCTTGGACGCCAACTGGTAAGCCAATCGGAAGTGGATAATAAGTTCGCTATGCTTCGTATGGCGGAGGCTGATGTAGAACTGAGCCGAGCGCANATCAGGGCCTCTGAAGCCCAGCTTCTTCAACGCCAAGCTCAACTGGAACAGGCTGAGTTAAATCTAGAACGTACTGAAATTCGTTCGCCGGTCTCCGGCATTGTGATTAACCGTCAGGTTGACATTGGTCAGACGGTAGCGGCGAGCCTTTCCGCACCGCTGCTGTTTGANATAGCTCAGGATTTAGCTCAGATGCAAATTGAAGCTGACGTCGATGAAGCAGATATTGGTAAGCTTAGCAGAGGGCAACAAGTCCGATTTCAAGTNGANGCTTANCCTTCTCGCGAGTTCGAGGGNCAGGTATCCCAGATACGCAAAGCATCGACTACTGTTTCAAATGTGGTTACTTACAAAGTCATCATAACCGCTGCGAATGCTGATCAAAGTCTCTTGCCCGGAATGACGGCCAACGTCGACATAGTTTTGGGCAAGAAGGAAAATGTCTTGAGGGTTCCAAATACAGCGCTCCGTTTCAGGCCAGCCAATGCAAGTCAGTTGTCAGGAAGATCGGCAGTACCATTTAAAGAGTCTATTTTGGCGCTTGACTTGCGGGGACAGCAAAAGCAAAACGTTGATTTAATGCTGAAGAAATTTGATGACGAGGTGAAAGCGTTCAAACAGAAAAGTGTTGGGAATTGGAGAAGTGAGGAACGCCTTGAGCAGATTCGGCAAAAATTTACAAATCAACTCAAACTCTCGTTATCTCAGGAACAGTTTGAACAGTTTAGTAGTTTAAGTCGCAATCATATATCTCGCGGCAAGCGAGTCAACATGAATTATTCACTTGGAGAGGTGTGGATATTGAAAGATGGCTCGCCCAATCGCATTTCGGTAAAGACCGGTCTGTCGAATGATCAATACACGGAATTGATAGGCAATAAACTGTCTGCGGGAACCAGTGTAATAGTNAGAGTTTCTCGTAGGCAAAACAAATAGCTAATGATCATGTNTGANAATATTATCCAAGTTCAGAGTATCAAGAAAGCCTATGAGATGGGAGATCAAAGCATATGGGCTCTTGACGGGGTCACTCTTGATATCGCGAGGGGCGAGTTTGTCGCGGTCATGGGACCATCAGGATCTGGCAAGTCCACNCTAATGAATATGTTCGGCTGTCTTGACTCACCAACTTTTGGAGACATAAGCATTAANGGAGAGATTGTTTCGGCGCTCTCATCTGACAAGTTGGCTGAAGTGCGAAATAGAATGATTGGGTTTGTTTTTCAGCAATTTAACTTGCTGGCCAGAACGAGCGCAGTTGAAAATGTAATGCTTCCCCTGTTTTATTCCGAGTTGGATAAAGTGCATTGGAAATCGCGAGCACTAAGTTGTTTACACAAGGTGGGCTTGGCAGATCGCACTGACCACCTGCCATCTCAGCTTTCGGGGGGGCAGCAACAGCGGGTGGCAATAGCAAGAGCCTTGGTAAACGAACCTTCCATAATTCTGGCGGATGAACCCACTGGTGCTTTGGATACTGGGACCGGCCGAGACATAATGGAGCTCCTGCAGAGCTTGAACACGGATGGCCAGACCATTGTTTTGGTCACACATGAGCCTGACGTTGCAGAATTCGCGAGTCGTCATCTAATAGTCCGCGATGGAAAAATCATTTCGGACAAACTCTCGGATTCGATGGGTGATTCGAAGAAATCATGCCAAATCAGCGTGGATTCTTAATGCGAATTATGGAAGGTTGCTTCACATGAAACTGATACAACTGTTCTATGTTGCCTTAATAGCCCTGAGAGTCAATCTTCTGCGAAGCATGCTGACGATGTTGGGCATAATTATCGGTGTCTCGGCTGTGATTATCATGGTTTCCGTTGGCGCCGGTGCTCAAGAGCAGATAGAAAGACAGCTTGAAAACCTTGGTGGGAGTGTATTCATTATTTTCAACAAAAGTAGGCGTTCTGGAGGAGCTTCGACTGGCGCAGGTTCAGTAAAGAAGTTAACAACTGTCGATGCTGATTATCTCAAAAGCCAGGTACCCGGCGTGGAGGAGGCTGCGGCAGCGCTAAGGGGAAGTGGGCAGATTGTTTTTGGTAACATGAACTGGAGAACGAATATTGATGGTATAGCTAGTGGCTATTTGGCTGCAAGAAGTTGGGAAATAGCCGATGGCCGATCTTTTGGCTCAAGTGAGTGGGCGTCTGCCGCTAAAGTGGCAATCTTGGGAGAGACTGTNCGGGCTGAACTTTTCGGAGAAAGTGCNTCCGTAGGNCAGGTGGTGAGAATAAATAACTTTAATGTGCGGATAATTGGAATAGTTTCTCCCAAGGGACAAAGTGCTAATGGAATTGATTTGGATGATAGGATTTTTATGCCTATTGAAACGGTTCGNAAAAGAATCCAAGGAATTAGAAAATACAATCCAAAAGCGGTTGATTGGGTAACTGTTAAGATGCTTGACGGTTATGATATGACTTTTGCCAAAGAGGATATTATAAATGCTTTGCGTGCTAGAATGAAAATTGGGCCTAATCAAGATAACAACTTTACCGTTAAAAACCTGTCGGAGATGTATGAGGCGAGAGCTAAAACGACGCAGATTTTCAACAGTCTATTGACGGCTGTGGCTTCGGTAAGTCTCCTTGTCGGCGGNATTGGGATCATGAATATAATGCTGGTTTCAGTGACTGAGAGGACGAGNGAGATAGGTTTACGCATGGCGGTAGGAGCCAAATCCTCTGACATACGGAGACAATTTTTAGTTGAGGCGACAACTCTATGCGGTTTAGGAGGAGCTATAGGTATTTTATTAGCTGGAGTCGTGGTGACTATTTTGGAAGGGTATACGGAGTACACCGCGGTAATCGAGTATCATATTGTGCTGATAAGCCTTGCATTTTCCGCGCTGATTGGAGTGTTTTTTGGTTACTACCCAGCTCTTAAAGCATCTCGATTGCAGCCCATCGATGCGCTGAGACATGAGTAAGGCGCATTATGTATGCNGTTTTAGCGGTCAAGTCTAGCAAACTCGGGTATATAAATGAGTTGGGCACATAATGACCTATTTGTTTGAAAATAGGGATTGATATGGGGCATCAATAAGTATCCGTAATTTATGTGTCGGCTGGGTTAGATCCTGAATATCTGATTAATTCTTTGAGTATCTCTAAANCTCATTCNTTTGGGCACAGTTTTATGGGCAGGCAAGNAGNTATTAAAATTAAACATGAAGAGACCGGTTTGGAGANTAATTGCTAAATCGGTTATTCTNAGGGACGTTTTCTGTTTGGTATTTTTGTGCCNNTACTCCGAGGCGNGAGGAAGATGGCATTGATCCAGTTTATTCAGTAGGTCTTAGCCCCTGAACGATTCCAATTCGCCGTATTACCATTTTTGTATGACAAAAAACATGGAATNAGGCCATTAACAATTGGTTGGTCTCGGTCTGAGGTTGAGGAAAAAAGCAATTTTNCTAGGGAGCGTTATTTTGGCTTGAACTAACATTCGAGNCCCGTTTAAGCANTATATTGCCAGTCAACTNNAAATCATATTTGCTTAGTGCATTTTCTTTCCGATGGAGGTGCCGCTCAAATCCAAAGCCGTTAGAGGATTNCCAGAGACATCAAGATCTTCTAGTTTTTTTGTTTTTGATAGNTCGAGATTNGTCAATTTATTCATGGAACAAGATAACTCTTTTAGGTTTGGCGTGTCAGACAGGTCCAGATGCTTCAAATTGTTTTTGAAACAACAAAGCTCTTCCAAATTAGGTTTGTTGGTTAGATCAAGTTCACTGATCTTATTTTCATGGCAAAAAACTGACCGAAGCGCTGGTTTATTCGATAAGTCGAGGCGCTCAATGTGATTGTATCCGCAGAGAAGCGTCTTTAAATTTGGTTTGTTATAGAGATCAATTTCACTTAGAAGATTTTCGTAGCACGATAAAGTTTCTAGGTGTGGTTTATTTGATAAGTCCAATTCGCGCAATTTGTTAACGCTGCAAAGCAGACCGCGCAGTTGATCTTTATTTGAAATATCAAGCTGAGTGAGAAAGTTTTGTGCGCATGAAATACTTTCGAGTTCGTTATTGCTTGGCAGGTGAATCTCCATTAATTGATTTTTCCCGCAAGACAGATTCAAAAGCAGTGGCGTGCTCGTAAGGTCCAACTCTCTTAATTCGTTGTCATTACATAAGAGATATTGAAGACGCGGAGTTACTGAAAAATCAAGGTTAGTTATCTGATTTTCTTCGCACCCAAGCACAAACAAATCTCGTGTAAACGATAAATCAATCTGAGTCAGAAGATTTCTCGGGCACCAAAGCTTGTATAGGTTCGGATTTTGGGACAAATCNAGGTGCTTCAGTTGGTTGTCCCCACAATACAGAACCTCAAGTTTGGGATATTTCGAGAGATCTAGCTCNCTCAGTCCTTGACCTGACACGTCGAGTTCCGTTAAGTCACTAGCCATCAATTCTGGATTTTTTTTGGTCATTTGTTAAGCTCTTCAGGTTTCGAAATGACAGAATTAAGAAATTATTGTGATACCCCGAANCCTTATTATAAACGAATTCGATTGGACAGTGATCGATTAGTGGATAACAAATTTTCGGCAATAGGGTGTAGCCAAAAGCTTTTGTAAAACAACCATTATTTGTTGCTAAATATTCCCACATATTAAAGGAANTNCGGACATCGGGACTTGAGTGAGGTTAAAAAAAACAGANCGAGTTTCGCCATATTTAGTTTAAAGTAATTTGATAGGAGCTAGTTCGCTTAGGGGAGATTAGAGGCCCCCATTAGATCAAAGTCGATCGCTCTAGCCACCTCTCTACCTTCNTTGATTGCTCGGACCACCAAATCTTGCCCTCTTCTGCAGTCTGCTGTGGCGTAAACATTTTTGAGACTGGTTCTGTAGTCGATTTTNTTTGCCATGAAATTCCCACGCTCATCAATGTCGAGCCCTAGCTGATCATTGATGTAGTGCTCTGGTTGAAGAAAGCCCATCGATAGGAGAATAAGATCGGCNTCCCATTTTTTCTCGGAGCCCGGTATTTCTTGAAGTTTGCTGTCGACTTCAATGGTGAGGATGCCATTGAGGCTGCCGTCTGCNTTGCGAAGAATTTCTTTACTACTGATTGAGAATTTTCTTGGGTCTTCCCCGAAACGCTGCTCAGATTCGGCATGTCCGTAATCNATTCGATGGATCCTCGGCCACAGTGGCCATGGATTGTCTTNAGAGCGATCATCTGGTGGTTTGGGAAACAACTCGAAATTAACCAGAGATTTGCAACCATGCCTCAATGAGGTTGCAATGCAATCGGTGCCGGTATCTCCACCTCCGATCACTATAACATTTTTATCTTTTGCGTTTATGTAATTCCCGTCATTGAGTCCAGAATCTAGATAGCTTTTAGTATTATAAGTCAGAAATTCCATAGCGAGATGGACTCCACTCCCATCTCTGCCTGGAATATTAAGATCTCTGGCCTTTGTTGCACCGGTTGCTAACAATAGCACATCATATTCGTCCATGAGATCTCTTGCGCTAATGTCTTTCCCTATATCGGTATTTTCGCGGAATTGTATTCCTTCATCTCTAAGTAATTGAACTCGTCGATCCACGATATCTTTCTCTAGTTTCATATTCGGAATGCCGTACATGAGCAGGCCGCCGATGCGGTCGTCTCTTTCATATACTGTTACGTTATGACCTGCTTGATTAAGCTGAGCGGCGGCAGCTAAACCGGCTGGGCCCGAGCCGACGATGGCTATGGTCTTGCCGGTCCTAACCTTGGGTTGTGAGGCTGAAACCCAGCCCTCTTCGAAGCCTCTATCAATGATGGCATTTTCCAAGTTTTTAATTGTAACGGCGGGTTCGTTTATGCCAAGTACGCACGCTCCCTCGCATGGAGCAGGACAGACTCGGCCAGTAAATTCAGGAAAGTTGTTTGTCGCATGTAAGCGGTCTAAAGCCTCTTTCCAACGGCCGTTATACACCAAGTCATTCCATTCGGGGATCAAGTTGTCGACTGGACACCCATGGTTTGATTGACAAAAAGGCACTCCACAATTCATGCAGCGAGCTCCCTGAGTTTTAAGATGCTCTTCTGCCGGAGGCGTGTAGATTTCTTCGTAATCGTCTAGCCTCAAGTCCGCCGGCCTATACGGCACCGAGACTCGGTCGAATTCCTTAAAACCAGTGATTTTTCCCATAAGTTTTTCTCAAAGTTTGTATTACCCTGAGGCGGATAATTTTGATCCCTTTAACGCGAATTCCTCGAGAACACGTTTGTAGTCAGTGGGCATTACCTTTAAAAAGAAGCTACCCTCTATCTCCCAGTCGGATAATATTTTCTTAGCAACGGTTGAACCTGTATATAGAAGATGGTTCCTGAGCATCTGTTTGAGTTCCTTAATATCATCTTCAGCTTCTAAAGTTTCTAACTCGAATGTTTCGGTATTGCAATTGCTAGCGAAGGTCTCATGTTTATCCCAAACATAAGCAATTCCGCCACTCATTCCTGCGCCAAAATTTCTTCCTGTCTGTCCTAGGATCACCACTCGTCCGCCGGTCATGTATTCACACCCATGGTCTCCGACACCTTCGACGACGGCACATGCACCACTGTTTCTTACACAAAACCGCTCAGCAGCGATCCCCCTGAAATAGGCTTCTCCAGACGTAGCCCCGTAGAGTGTGACATTGCCGATTAAAATATTCTCTTCCGGGACAAATGTGCTTATTTTCGGTGGGTAGATAATTATCTTACCACCGGATAATCCTTTCCCAACATAGTCGTTCGCATCTCCCTCTACTTTTAGGCATATGCCCTTGGCAAGCCAAGCGCCTAAGCTCTGGCCAGCCGATCCGTTCAGCTTGATATTTATGGTGTCATCTGGAAGGAATTTTCCGTTTGTTGATTTTGCGACTTCGTGAGAGAGCATGGCACCCACGACACGATTTGTATTAATGATTGGGAGTTCAATATTAACTATGTCACCATTTTTTATGGCTGACTGCGCTCGACTTATGAGTTGGTTATCCAACGCTTGGTGCAGTCCGTGGTTCTGTTCTATGGTCTGAACAACCTCTGTACCTTCGTAGATGGCTTGTGCGGGTGTCAAAATATTAGTGAGATCGAGACCCTCAGCTTTCCAATGTGTGATCGCATCATCGGTATCCAGTCGATCGGACCTTCCCACCATATCATCAACGTTTTTGAAACCTAATTTGGCCATAATCAAGCGCAATTCTTCCGCTACCATGAACAAATAGTTGACAACATGCTCTGGTTTGCCGGTAAATTTTCTTCTAAGTTCGGCATCCTGTGTTGCTATCCCAACCGGACACGTGTTGAGATGACATTTTCGCATCATAATGCATCCCATGGTAACGAGCGGCGCTGTTGAAACACCAATCTCCTCAGCACCAAGCAAAAACGCAATGGCGACATCGCGACCAGTTTTGATTTGACCATCTGTTTGTAAAACCACTCTGGAACGGAGATTATTCATTACGAGAGTTTGATGTGTTTCAGCTATACCCAATTCCCAGGGCAAACCGGCATGCTTTATCGATGTAAGAGGTGACGCTCCGGTACCTCCATCATGCCCAGCTATTACAAGATGATCTGTCTTCGCTTTAGTCACTCCGGCCGCGATCGTTCCCACACCAATTTCCGAACCCAATTTAACGCTGATTCGCGCACTGGGATTACAATTTTTCAAGTCATGTATTAACTGGGCTATGTCCTCGATAGAGTAGACATCGTGATGAGGAGGTGGACTAATCAGGCCGACCCCTGGTGTTGAATACCGAATACTTGCAATGTTTTCGTCTACTTTACCTCCTGGTAGTTCTCCTCCCTCCCCAGGCTTCGCGCCTTGAACGATCTTGATTTGAATTTCATCGGCATTGGCAAGATACCAGATGGTAACACCAAACCTTCCGGATGCGACTTGTTTGATGGCGGACCTCTTTGAGTCTCCATTATCTAGGCTAGTAAATCTATTCGGGTCCTCTCCTCCCTCTCCCGTATTGGACTTGCCGCCCAAACGGTTCATTGCTATTGCAAGAGTTTCATGACTCTCGGCTGAAATTGAACCGAAGCTCATTGCGCCAGTACAGAACCGTTTTACGATTTCGGAAGCGGGCTCAACCATATCTATACCAATTTCGTTACTGTCATCATGTTTAAATTTGAAAAGACCTCTAAAGGTTGCTCGCTGCGTAGCCTGTTCGTTCGCATGTTTTGCAAATGCCCAATAAGCGCTTTCATCATTGGTTTTGGCCGCAACTTGAAGGTTTGCAATGCTTGTCGGATCCCACATGTGCGTTTCGCCCCCACTCCGCCAATGGAAGTCTCCGGGGTTAGAGAGTGCAGGAATTAAATTGGCTGATCGTTCAGGAAATCCTTGCTCATGGCGCTGAAGAATTTCTCTATACAAAATTGGAAAACTAACGCCTTCAACCCGACTAGCCGTGCCAACAAAGCAGCGATCAATAATCTCTCGCGCAATTCCAACAGCCTCAAAGATTTGAGCTCCTTTGTATGATTGAAGCGTTGAAATCCCCATCTTTGCCATCACTTTTAAAATACCTTTAGAAACCCCTTTCATGTACGCAGCACTAATTGATTCTATATCTGGACACGTTTGAGGATCCAAAAGGTTATCGTTGCGCGCTTGCAATAGGGCTTCGAATGCCAAGTAGGGATTGATTGCATCAGCCCCATAGCCTATCAGGAGACAATGATGGTGCACTTCTCGGGCTTCACCTGACTCGAGGATGATGCCTATCCTAGAACGTTCCTGTTTGCTGATCAGATGATGGTGTACCGCACCGCAAGCTATCAGAGAACTCAGCGCCATCCGCTCATGGTTTATGTTGCGATCGGATAAGACTATTAACGAGTATTTGTTTTCTATTGCGTTAGACGCTTCCTCGCAAATACGGTCTATCGCAGAGAGCATACCTTCAACTCCCAGTGATTTCGGAAATGTTATGTCGATTGTTTGGCTTTTCCAGCCTCTGTAGTCCAAGTGTTTGAGCTTTAACAATTCTTCATTAGTGAGAATGGGATTATTCAATTGCAATCGGTTTGCATGTTTTGGCGTCGCCTCTAGGACGTTGCTCTCTGGACCGATAAAGCACCTCAGGGACATCACTATCTCTTCACGAATGGAATCAATGGGAGGGTTTGTTATCTGAGCAAAAAGCTGCTTGAAATAGTCATATGTCATTCTCGATTTGCTAGAAAGACATGCCAAAGCAGAGTCATTGCCCATGGAGCCGAGAGGATCTCTCGCCTCTGTGACAAGCGGCACTAGCATGAATTCCATCGTTTCGGTTGTGTACCCGAAGGCTTGCATTCGAGAAAGGAGTGATTCAAAGTCCACTGGAGCTTCGTTTTGGGGAAGTGGTATATCCTTTAACTCCATTTTTTGATCGCGAAGCCATTTCGCATATGGATTTTTATTTGAGAATTTTCGCTTTAGCTCTTCGTCGGGTATCATTCGCCCTTGATCAAAATCGATTAGGAACATTTTTCCAGGTTGCAACCGACCTTTAATCTTTACATTACTCGGCTCGACTTCCAGAACTCCCACCTCAGACGCCATGATTACTTTATCGTCATGCGTGATATAGTACCTGCTCGGGCGCAGCCCGTTGCGATCGAGCACAGCCCCTATGTAGTCCCCGTCCGTGAAGGCTATAGACGCCGGCCCATCCCAAGGTTCCATGAGCGCAGAGTGGAACTCATAAAACGCTTTCTTGTCAGGCGACATATTTTTGTCGGACTGCCAAGCTTCAGGTATCATGATTACAGCAGATTCTTGCAAGGAGCGCCCTGACATCATTAGAAATTCTAAAACGTTATCGAAATTTCCCGAATCAGAACAATCTGGCTCAGCTATTGGGAAAAGCTTCTCTATGCTGTCTCGAAAGAATTCGCTATCAGCTATTCCTTGTCGAGCTTTCATTTGATTAACGTTTCCACGGAGGGTGTTAATTTCTCCATTGTGACTCATATATCGGCATGGCTGAGCTCTGTCCCAAGACGGGAAAGTATTAGTGCTAAATCGGGAATGGACCATTGCTAAGTGCGTTTCATAGCGCGTGTCCTGCAGGTCATTGTAAAAGGGGAAAAGTTGAGCTGGAGTCAACATCCCTTTGTAGACAATAGTTTTTGGTGATAGGCTGCATGCATAGACCATTGATGCTTGACTCAACTTAGGGTCTGATCTTAANTCGCTTGAGAACTGCTTTCTAACGATGTATAGCGACCGNTCGAACTCTAAGACGTCGTTGTGGTTGCAACCAACAAAAAGTTGCCATATCGAGGGCATNGCCTCAATTGCGGCAGGTCCTATATTTGACCCTTCTGGATCTATTGGAACTTCTCTCCAGCCCAGAAAGTCGAGACCAGCTTCTGATATCGAACGTTCTATGGCACGCTTACAAAACTTCAGTTCATCAGCCTGTTGAGGCAGAAAAATATTCCCAACTGCGAATTCATGTTTTCCAGGGAGATCAATCCCTGATTCTTTTGCCACCTGAGAAAAAAAAGAATATGGCATTGCTGTTAGAATACCTGCGCCATCGCCAGTGTTTTCTTCAAAACCGCAACCCCCCCTGTGATCCATACGGGAGTTCAAGTGATATGCATCGAGCATAATCTGGCGGCTTGCTTGCCCTTTTATTTGCGCAACAAAACCCACTCCACACGAATCTTTTTCAAACGCAGGATCATACAACCCTGTTTTTTCAGGAAAGCCGACACGCCCATCTATTCTTCTGTTTTTGATTTGCCCCATTTCTAAATTCGTACTTCGCTTCCATATCGCCAAAAATCAACATCATTTCCCAGCCTTTTTCCTGTTTTTCTTTATAATTATAGTTTTTTCAGCCGGCCGGTTTCCATTATACGCGATTTTAATACTTATAGACGCACTTAACCTTGCGGAGTCTCTATTAATCGCACTACGCGTCTGCGGCCTAATATCTTTAAAAACCAAAAACTATTTTTTATGGCGACATTTTTCGCTGACATGTTCTAGTATAAGCGCATCGTTTCGATACGATGAAGTTTAAAAAAAATTAGTAAATTAAAGGACCGGTTATGTCTCTATCACTCTATAACTTTACTGTGCAAAGTTATATTCAGACGATATCTGCTATTTTGACATGTCTTGACAAGGGCCGAAAGTTTTGCAGCGATAACGATATTGATCGAAATCAATTCGTTGATGCGCGTCTTTATGAAGACATGTTGCCGCTTCATTTTCAGGTAATAACTTTGGTGCATTTCTCAGAAGGCGCTATCCTAGCTGCTGATAAAGGCGTTGTGGCGGGGCCGGATATGACTCTGGTTTTCGATTATGACGGGCTGCAAAACTACTTGGAGGGTTCCCTACGACGACTAAGCGGTTTTGACTCGAAAAAAATTGATGCGTTGAAAGGAGGGGAGGTTATTTTCAAGTATGAGGGAGTTATATTGCCATTCACAACTGAAGATTTTTTTGGCTCATATGCGTTACCAAACTTTTATTTTCATGCGACTGTAGCGTACTCAATTTTGAGATCTTTGGGCGTGCCGGTTGGAATTGCCAACTATCTTGGCAAAGCAAGGACGACCGCATCACCAAATTTGCCGGAGGGCACGAATCAATTTACGGGTGCGGAATACCTCGATTTTTTAGAGGGGCTTGCCGGCTCATGAACAGAAAAAACGCATGACTGGATTTTTTAGACGTCTGCAACCACTCCGCTGGTTTTTAGTGTTTTGATGTCATGTTCTGTAATGCCAATGCTGTGCAATATGTCATCGGTATGCGAAGCTAATTTGGGGCCTGGCCATTCAGTAGCTCCCGGAGAACGACTGAGTTTAGGCAGTATTGCCGGTATGCTGAGAGGTTCGCCATTGATTTCCACCCTCTCAAAGAGCTCCCTTTCATTGAAATGCGGATCAGCCATCATATCAGCGACGTCATAAACGGGGCCGCAAGGAACGCGGCTTTCCTCGAGTATAGACATGGCATCTTTAATATTGAGGGTTTTGCACCACTCCTTAAGAACATCATCTAAAAACTCTTGATGAATTACCCGATCGGCATTTGATGCGTAGTTCGGGTTTTCAGCTATGTCGGTTCGGCCAATTGCTCGCATGAGGCGCACGAAAATCGAATCCCCATTTCCACCTATTACTAAGAATTTTCCATCTCTACACTCATATGTGTTAGTGGGCACAATCCCCGTAACTGTGGTGCCGGATGGTTCGCGAATTTCCCCGACACCATCATATTCGGGGACTACAGCCTCGAGCAAATTAAACATCGACTCGTATAGCGCCACATCAACAACCTGTCCACCATTACCCTGATCTCTGGATCTAAGTGCCATTAGAACTCCGAGCACAGCATGCAGGCCTGATACGGTGTCACCCAGGCTAAGATTTGGCCTAACTGGTGGTTCTCCTGGGAACCCATTAACATACCTAAAACCACTGATTGCTTCGCATGCTGAGGCAAATCCAGCTTTTGCCGCATAAGGACCGGTTTGACCAAAACCTGATATTCGTGCGTAGATGAGTTGTGGATTGTCGCGACGCATACTTTCGGGATCAAGACCCCAATTTTCGAGCACGCCAGGGCGAAAATTTTCCACGACTACATCCGCGCTAGTCAGTAGCTTTTTGACAAGGTCACGTCCCTCCGGAGTTTTTAGATTTAATGAAATGCACTTTTTGTTGCGGGCAAGGCTATGCCACCAAAGTGATGTTCCATTTTTGACTTTCCTCCAGTTACGAATAGGATCGCCGCCTGGAGGTTCTATTTTTATTACTTCGGCGCCAAAGTAGCCCAACATGCAGCCGGCAAAGGGTCCTGCCAGAAGTTGACCCAGTTCGATAACGCGAACGCCAGTCAAAGGTTTATTCAATTAAGTTCTCCAGATTACTTTTATTGCAGTTTTATAATAAACATTTTAGCATCAGCGACTCATTCGAGCGACAAGAAAATAAGGTAAGGCTAATGCTTGCGCTGAAAGATGATTTGTCGGCAGATGATTGTTACTATCGTTACCTGAAAAAATTTGAAGGCCTTGCGGCAGATTGCAGATAATTTCAAAATAAGCTTTGTGGTTTTGAGCATTTTAACGATACGAGGAGAGCCAAAGTTGCGTGAGCAAGTTATATTGACCGATGTTGGGCCTCGAGATGGACTTCAGAATCAACGAAAAATACTCAGTTTAAATGAACGTGTTGAGTTAATTTTATCGCTTGGGGACGCTGGGGTGCGTCAGATAGAAATTGGTAGTTTTGTGTCGCCCAAAGCCGTTCCGGCCATGGCCGGAACGGCTTTGGGCGACACAAAACTACCAATTTCTATCTG
>NZXB01000014.1 GCA_002701765.1 Porticoccaceae bacterium | reverse complement strand
AAAGCGTTGGATCCCATCCTAAAATTTTCCGGAGGCGAAAAAGCGCGTTTGGCTCTTGCTATTCTCGTTTGGAAAAACCCAAATCTACTACTCCTGGATGAGCCGACTAATCACCTCGATCTGGACATGCGGCATGCCTTGGCAGTGGCTTTGCAAAGCTTTTCAGGGGCTGTCGTGCTTATTTCTCATGATCGTCACCTAATGCGAAGTACCATTGATAATTTTTATCTGGTCGCTGAGGGTCTTGTGTCCGAGTTCGATGGAGATCTGGAGGATTATCAAAATTATCTGGCGGATCTATCCGGTAAATCTGACAAAAAGGGTGAATGTGATCTCACATCGCATGGAAATAAAAAAATCGCGCGACAAGAAGCTGCAGAGCATCGTCAATCGTTTGCCCCTTTAACTAAAAAGATCAGGTTGCTGGAATCTGAAATAGACAACACAAATGCTATCTTGCGCAGCATTGAGCTTAAGTTGGCTAATCCAAGCGTTTATGAGCCCATGGAAAAAGACAGATTGAAAAAACTTATTTCTGATCAAGCGCTTACAAAATCAAATTTGATTGATTTGGAAAGTGAATGGTTGGACACGCAAGAAATATTGGAAAGTAAAAAGAAACTAAAGAATGAAAATTAGTGCCTTTGAAAACTGAGAAGTATACGGTGTTTATTTGACCACTAGGTCTTACTTGCGGAGCTTCACCGCTGAACAATTAACGTTTTTTCTGCAGAAAGCTCAATACAAGCGACTGTCCTGTAAGAACAAATTTGGCGTTGTCATCCAATGTCGAATGCACCCCTATAGGCCCCTGATGAAAGTTAAACTTCGGATGCTAAACTCAAATTACCACTTTTAATAAGTTAGAAGTATGAAAAAAAGCGTATTTTTTGACTTCTTCAATCGTCAATCTGACACGGGTTTCAAAGCACTCCTGAGTGATGGCTGTGAGAATATAGATTACATCAATTGGAATGATTTTCTTTTACCCGCTTGCTATGGAGACTCGCAGGAAGAATATCAAGCCATTCGAAATGAGTGTGCATTATTTGATGTTTCGCCCATGCGAAAAATACATCTATCTGGCAAGGCAGCTGGCACTTTGCTTGACACTGTTTTGACTCGCCCAGTAAGCGCTATGCAATCAATGCGTGGCGGGTATGTCGCTTTTTGTGACGCTGATGGCATGCTTAAAGATGATTCGATCTTATACAAGTTCTCTGACGAGCATTTCCTCTTAATGCCATCTGATATTGATCACAGTTTGCATTTCGATTCTATTCGAGAAAAATTATGCATTGATGAGGATGACGTGACAATTCAGGAGTGCACCCATGAGTGGTCAGGCCTTGCTCTTCAAGGTCCATTGTCGGCGACTGTTCTGCATGCAATGGGTTTCGACGATGTTGAATTAATCAAGCCTTTTGAGTTTGTCGAGATCTCTCTTGACGATTCGGTCATCCAGTTGGCGCGGATGGGTTTTACTGCAGACTTGGGTTATGAGTGTTGGTTTAACCCCTCTTTGGTCAGAGAACTGATAACTCGTATCGAACTAGCTCGTCGTAAATTAGGAATTCCATTACCCGGATATGGCCTTGATGCGTTGGAGGTCTGTCGTCTTGAAGGTGGCTATGTGGTTGCCGGTTGGGATTTTTCGACAGAACTGGATCTGGACTTGGACTTGAAGCGGTCACCATTTGAGGTCGGATTGGGTTGGATGGTAGATCTAGAAGGTGGGAACTTCGTGGGCAAAGCTGCGCTTCAGCGGGAACAGAAAAATGGGCAGAAGTGGTTTAAGAGAACAATAAAAACTGATGTTGACCTAGATTTGGAAGACGCTGGTCAACTATACGCAAACATTGGTGACGAGGAGGTCTGTATCGGGATGGTCACTAGTTCTGCTTGGTCTTGGGGTTTGGGCAAGTTCATAGGTAATGCCTCGGTCTCGTCTAAGTATAGAAATCTAGGAGAGGCTATTCTTTTTGGGGCAAATGGCGAAAAATATTACGTCACGCTCGGTCGCGAGCCTCATTTGGAACTGGTTCGCCGGAACGAAATCCCTGCTAAAATAGAAAAGCATTAATGAATAGAGTAGATATTACATAGAGCTGCTTTTTCGACAGTGTGGAATGGTCAGGACCAAGTGCCGGGGAGATACCTTTTTGTGTAAGCGGAGAGTTATCAGATAGGTTACACTTCGCAAAACAAGCCCATTTGACAGATGTTAGGTTTTAGACTGATGGCTTTTGCTAGTCATTGTTGCAGTAGAAATGGTTCTTGCCTCATGAATATCTGTGGTGACTGCATGCCGAATCACCAGAATGTCTTGGGGAATTATTGTAAGTTCCAATATTTAGTTGAGTAAGCATGAAAGCATATGATGCGATTGTTATAGGAGCTGGCCACAACGGCCTTACCCATGCCGCCTTTCTATCTAAAGCAGGCCTCAGAGTCCTGGTTTTGGAGAGAAATGATTACATCGGAGGTGCTACAGCCAGCTTAGAGTTGCATAAAGATTGGCGATATTCCAACTGCTCTTACGTCTGCAGTCTGTTTAGACCGGAGATATACCAAGCGCTTGATTTAGGCCGTCATGGTTTGGAGGTAGTGCCGTTGCAGGGGAGCGTAACATTCAAACGAGATGGAGATTATTTTGGAAGCTATCATCAGTCTAATGTGAGGCGAAGAGAGATTGCTAGGCACTCGAAACGCGACGCAGATGCATCAATCAGATTCGATGCCGATCTCATGAAGTGGTGTCGGTTGATCAGAGGTTTTCTTCTGCGAACACCTCCCGATCCTTCGTCCTTTAAGATTAGGGACGTCATGGAGTTTGCTTATCTTCTCAAAAGTTTTCACAGCCTGAGTGAAAGTCAGATATATGAGTTTATCAGATTCTTTACAATGTCAATTGCTGAATATCTCGAGCAGTATTTCGAAAATGACACGATTCTGGCGCATTTTTCGGGTGGAAGTATTATCGGTACTGGTCTTGGCGTCTACTCGCCAGGAACAGCCTATGTGCTGCTTCATCATGCCATGGGTGATGTGGATGGTAATGTCGGTTCCTGGGGATTTGCTCGTGGTGGAATGGGTTCAGTTTCTTCGGCGCTCGCATCGTCCTTGCGCGCCGTTGGAGGCGAGATCCGAACTAATGCCGAGGTGGAAAGTATTTCTGTAAAAAGGGGGCGAGCAACTGGCGTGGTATTGGCTTCTGGAGAGGAATTATCGGCCCGAGCAGTCATTTCCAACCTCGATGCGAAAAGAACATTCTTGGGCCTGCTCGATTCATGTGATTTGCCGGATGACTTGGTGCGGCGGGCAAGGAATTTTAAGATCCGTGGATCCTCCGGAAAGGTAAACATTGCCTTAGATGGCATGCCTGACTTCCCAGCCTTGCCTAAAGGTTCGCCGCTCACACTCGGCCACATGCATTTCACGGATACATTGGAGCGCCTGGAGCGAGCATATGACGACTGGAAGGACGATCGATGGTCCCAAGATCCCTATGTAGATATGGTTATTCCGACGCAATATGACCCTAGCATGTCGCCACCGGGTAAGCACATGATGTCAGTGTTTGTCCAATATTGTCCCGTGGAAGCTGAAGGCGGATGGACCGATAGTAAAAGAGATGCCTTCGGGGCCGCAGTTATAAATCAGATAGCGGACTATAGTCCCAATTTTAAAGATTTGCTGCTCCATGCTGAGATTCGCACTCCACGCGAGCTAGAGGCAGAAGTGGGATTGACGGAGGGTAATATCTTTCAGGGTGAGTTAACACTTGACCAATTGATGTTCAACCGCCCATTCCCTGGCTATGCGCAATACAGAGCGCCGATAAAAAACATGTATATGTGTAGCTCTTCAAATCATCCGGGGGGAGGAGTGATGGGTGCCCCAGGAGCGAACTCGGCACGAGAAGTATTAATAGATTTTGGTAGATCAAGTACTACTCCGGAGGATTTCGGAGATGACTAAGCGTCCTTCAGTTATAGTCATTGGCTCTGGGCATAATGGAATGGTTTGCTCCAACTACCTGGCAATGGCAGGCTATCAAGTAGATGTTATGGAGGCAAAAGAGTCTTTAGGTGGCGCCGCCGGGGTGTTTGAATTTGCAAAGGACTTCCGCGCCCCGGGACTGGTTAACGCAGCATATGGATTAAATAGAAAGATTTATAAGGACCTTAAGTTATCGCCACAAAGTGAAAAAGCTCCTAAAAAGATTGATTGCGTTGCTTTAGATGTGAAGGGAGAGCATTTGATCTTGACTTCAGATGGTGTGTCCGGTCATAAGATTTCTGAAACAGATATCGGTGCCTATAAGAAATTTAAGAAAGAGTTCACGAGCTATGCAAAAGCACTTGACCCGCTTATGACTGACAGACCTCCGCGATTAAAGAATATGGATCGTAAGGATAAAAAGACTCTTGCAAGGCTTGGTTGGAATTTGCGTTTTGGATTGGGTACAGATTCAATGCGAGAATTTCTTCGAGTGGGTGGGATCAATATTTATGATGTTCTGAACGAGTACTTTGACAGCCGGCATTTAAAGGCCGCACTTGCTGTCGATGCAGTAATGGGGCAACACATGGGTCCGAGAACTCCAAACACTGTATTAACCTATATCCATCGTGTTTGGGCTCAGACTCATGCAACCTCCGAGCTGTCGACTGGTAAAGATATACTGCAGGCGCTTTACAACTCGGCTGATTCAGCTGGGGTGCGTTTTAGACCTAATTCGAGGGTAAGGCGGGTGTTGGTGGAACAAGGTCGAGCGACTGGTGTGCTGCTCGAATCTGGCGAGGAGGTGTCAGCGTCGATTGTAGTATCCAATGCAGACGTTAAAACAACGTTCCTAGAACTTGTGGGTGCGCAGAATCTAGATGCTATGTTCTGCCATAGAATCGACAATATTCGTTGCGAAGGAAACGTAACCAAGATATTTTTCGCTGTGAGGGCTTTGCCTCAATTTCGAAATCTCGATCAGAAAAACTTACGGCATAGACTTCTGATCGCTCCAAATCAGCGTTATGTGGAGCATGCATTTAACCATTCCAAGTATGGGGAATGCTCAGAAAACCCTGTCTTAGAGATTACTGTTCCTAGCTTGGCGGATCCAACTTTGGCACCAAGTGGCTTTCATGTTGTGTCGGTTTCTGCGACTTATACTCCTCGTGCCCCTAAGCAGGGCTGGGATAATCTGAGAACCGTTTTCTTAGGTAATGTATTGTCTACCATAGAACAATATGCGCCAGGTTTTTCCGAGAATGTTGAGGCAAGCAAATTGCTGACGCCTGCAGATATTGGCGTAAACTATAATAACGTGGGAGGGCACTGGCATCATGGCGAGTTGAGTCTCGATCAGTCTTTTATGATGCGACCTGTATTTGGAGCTTCACAATATGATACCCCTATCGAGGGACTTTTCCTTTGTGGGGCTGGCACTCATCCGGGAGGGGGTATTACAGGAGTGCCTGGTCACAACGCGGCCAATAGAATACTTGAATTTGGAGGACGTGTATGATGCGCTCGTCATCTATAAAAGCTGGTCCAGATCACGTCGATTTTAAGGAAGTTCTAGCTCCCACTCCTTTCCAAGATCGAGTAGACAGCTATTCTCTTACTCAGGACTGGGCGTCTTGGAATGGATACAAAACAGCAAAAACTTATGACACCCTAGCGTCAGAATATTTTGCAATTCGAAGTACCTGCGGTGTTATGGATCTTACTCCCATGGAAAAGTATCGAGTGGGTGGTCCCGATGCGCTGCATTTTCTAAACAGATTGGTAACTAGAGATATCTCAGGGCTTCAACCAAACCGCGTAACTTACGTTGTGTGGTGCAATGATGAAGGAAAGGTTCTTGATGATGGTACTATTTTTAGCCTTGGTGGGGGTGAGTATCGTCTTTGTTCCCAACACCATCAATTGGACTGGCTTTTAATATCGAGTTTGGGTTTCGATGTCACCATTGAAGAAGAAACACATTCAATAGCGGCGCTAGCTGTCCAAGGCCCTACATCTTATTCCGTTTTGTCAGCTGCAGGCATTCAGGAGCTTAATGGGCTAAAACCTTTTGGTATGATCAATGCTCGTGTAAATGGCATCGAGTGCATGGTATCCCGCACGGGCTTTACAGGTGACCTCGGTTATGAGATATGGATTGATCCTTCTAATGCCTCAGCTATTTGGGATGCGATCTTTGCTCTAAAGGAGCAGGGGCTCTTCGATATCCGACCAACTGGCTTGGGTGCCCTCGAAATGGTTCGGATAGAGGCGGGCTTTATCTTGCCGGGAGACGATTTCAACACTGCCGAGACAGCTATCAGAGCAGACCACGATCGCTCGCCTTATGAGCTTGGTTTGGGTTGGTTGGTTAACCTTCAAAAATGTTATTTTACAGGAAAACGAGCGCTGTTTGCGGAATTTGCCCGGCCGATTCGGCGTAAGTTAGTTCGGCTTTCCATTGAGGGGAATAAGCCGCCTAAGGATGCTTTTCTGTATGACCGCAAAGGGGGTGGCAGGATAGGAACCATCAAGTCATGCGTTTGGTCCCCGATTCTTAAAACGAATGTGTCGATGGCAGATATTGAATATGATAAGGGTGCGCCACCAAAACAGATCTGGGCTGAAATCTATTATCAGAAAGAATTGGAGTGGCGAGCCACATGGGCGCAATGTCGCCTATCTATTAAGCCTTTCTGGGTTCATCAACGAAGCTCTGCAACGCCCCCGCAAAAATATTAATGACTAATGAACCTCTAGGTGGATGATGATTGTCGGGCGACGTGAATGCGGCAAAATAAAATATCAGATTAATTCAGTCATAACTGACTTCAGACATTGCCATTGTAGTCAATGTCGGCGGCTGCATGGAGCGGCTTTTGCGTCATTTGGAGGGGTTGAGAAGGCCTCTTTTGCTCTTCTGTGCGGCCAATCTTACGTTGCCAATTATGCTTCCTCAGACACGCATACGCGAGTTTTTTGTAGGAATTGCGGGTCCAATATTTTAGTGACTCTTACTGATGAGCCAGATACCTATTATATTGCCATGGGCACTATTGATGGTGACCCGAATCTTCCGACCGCTTATCATATTTTTGTGGGCTCTAAAGCGCCTTGGCATAGGTTTCATGACACGTCCGAGAGATTTGACGAATTTCCCAACTAGGGATAGAACTTGAAAATCTTGCTCTTAACATAATTGATTTATTGGGGAGCAATACTAGGCCTATGACCTCGCTAAGAGCTATTTTTTACTATGCCAACTTCGGTCATAGTCTCCAGAAATCAATCCAGTTAAATCAATGAGGTCGAATGCTATTCAGTTTGAAATTAACACTTTAGGCACTCGGCGGTATTTCAAATGGATTGTCTATGGACTTCTGTTAATCAACTTTGGCTTTTAAGTGCGATAAGATTGGATGATTGACGGTCATACACTCAATAGCAGCAGCAGTATTTTGGCTTGGACCAGGGCATGTGCCGTCACTATAGACGAGAGTGCGTGGATGATCCTTCTCATACTGTTTGAACTGGAAACACGTTTCATTAACAATTCTATGCCGCCCATCAAGGCACTTATGATGCGGGCCGTGCGAATAGGTTGCTATGTTTCTCTAGCGCATACCCTTTATGCCTATGCTGTTTACGTTGAGGAGTTAAGCAGACCTCAGTTAATCGAAGGTGTTTCCGATCTATGCGAGTTAGTCGATGATGGGGCTTCGTATACCTATAACTTGATCTATACCACGCTGAGTACTGAAAATTGTGCCGAGCTATCGGGTGCAGAGGATTTCTTTTACATTGACCCTCCAACATTTTCAATCGTTCAAGATGCATCTGGATTGGCAATCGAGCGGGAGTTGGCATGGATTGATTTGGCTGAGGCCATTACTTGGCTATTGATTTTATTTACAATAGAACTAGTTGTATTGTTGCAAGATCATAAAGTTGTCGATGGAATTTTATTTCGAACTATCAATGGTTCCAAGTTTATTCTTTACTCGCTACTTTGGTGCGCGATTGGATATTGGATTTTTAGAGGGCATTACATGTTCGCATGGGACGAACTTGTTTGGATAGTAGGGTTCATAGTTATCGAAGTGAACATGGTTGACCGGCACAAAAACATGTTTTCCACGAGGACAACATAGTGCAATTTAATGAGTTTTTTTCTACCCCTACAGGATCGGTAGCGACAAAGATTTTTATTGCCGAATCTGCGCTATCGCCCATTGATGAATAGGCCAATTAGCTTTGACAGATCCTGATGTAATTATCATAGGCGCTGGCCACAATGCCATGGTTTGTGCCGGTTATCTTGCCCAGAAGGGTAGATCAGTTTTAATCATTGAGCAGTCCAATCATTGCGGAGGGCTTGCATCTACCAGAGAGTTCTTTCCCGGGTTTAAAGCCTCCGTCGCGCATACTATCCAAAACTTTTCATCAAAAGTGATCGATGATTTATCTCTTACGAAGCACGGGCTAGACTTATCGCAATATCCTCTGCAAACAATAGGACTGAGTCGAGACGGGGAGTGCATCAGGCTTGATAGTTCAAAAGATCAACCTAGAGTCTCTGGGCTCGATGGAAAGGATGAAGAAGCCTATGCGGGATATATGGCGCGCATGCAAACCTTTGCAGACATGCTTAAACCTTTTTGGCTTAAGACTATCCCGCGAATCGGATCTGCTAACCTCCAAGATATGACCACCTTTTTGGCCCTCGCGGTCAAATTGCGTCTTTTAGGAAAGGATGAAATGGGCGAGTTCATGCGGATAGCCACTTTGCCGATTCGTGATTTGATGGATGAAAACTTCGAAAGTGATTTGCTCAAAGCTGTCCTGAGTTGGGATGGCCTTCTGGGTTCAAAGATGGCGCCACGATCTCCTAATGCTACCGTTCTTTCTGTTCTCTATAAAATGGCTGAAAAAGATGCTGGAGCGCCCAAGATACCCGTCAGTGGTATCGATGGACTGGTAACGGCTTTGTATAAATCTGCTCGGTCGTCGGGTGTCGAATTCAAGCTAGGCCAGCCTGTTTCTCGAGTGCTGATGGACGCTGGTGACCACGGTGTTAAAGCTGTTGGGGTGGTTTTAGCTGATGGCGACGTTATTCATGCACGTAAAATAGTTTCAGGGGTTGATCCCAAACAAACTTTCATTGATTTGGTTGGAGTCGAGAACTTGGAGATCGGTTTTACAAACCGTATCAACCGATTGCGTTGCGATGGGTACGTTGCCAAGCTGCATTTGGCCTTGGATTCCCTTCCGGTTTTTGCCGGGTTAGACAGCCCGTTAGGGCGGCTGATTTTGGTTTCAAATATGGATAGCATTGAATTTGCATATGATGATGCTAAGTATGGGGAGTTCTCAGATAGACCAGTCATGGAGTTGATATTGCCGACCTTATGTAATCCAGATATGGCGCCAGAGGGGAAACATATTCTATCTGGTCATGTGATGTACATTCCTCACCAGATTAAAGGAGGGTGGACAGAAGAAGCTCATGATCGCCTTTATCAAAACCTGATAGAGTTACTTGAGCACTATGCCCCAGGTATTCGCGAGCAGATCATCTTTGGTGAGTTGCTTACGCCCAAAGACCTTGAGCATCAGTACAATTTGACTGGCGGGCATTGGCACCATGCCGAAATGGCTATAGATCAGATGTTTATGATGCGACCCACGTATGAGGCGGCGCAGTATTCTACCCCTATATCTGGACTCTTCTTGTGCGGGGCAGGATGCCATCCGGGTGGTGGCCTGTCAGGAGCCCCAGGCCATAATGCCGCAATTGAAATTCTCCGGACGGAACAATAGGCATGAAGAAGCATGATGCAATTATAGTTGGTGCTGGACATAACGGCTTGTCAAATGCAGCCTATCTGGCTAAGGCAGGTTTGCGCGTCCTAGTTCTTGAAAAGAATAGTTACATTGGTGGCGCGGCAGTTACAAGAGAGATGCATGCGGGATGGTCTTACTCTAGCTGCTCATACGTTTGCAGCATGATGCGTCAGGCTATTCATCGTGACCTGAACTTGACCAAACATGGATTGATATTGGTCCCCTATCTGGGTACCGTCGTGTTCGGAGACAAAGGAGAAACGTTGGCTAGTTATGGCTCAGAAGAATCTGAATATAATGAGCTTTTCAGACGTTCTCCGCACGATGCAGATGCGATGTCGCGGTTTCAGGCAGATCTCACTCGCTATGCTCAGCTGATTAGAAAAACGCTACTGCGTACGCCCCCAAATCCGACCTCCTTCCGTGTAAGGGATATCAGAGAGTTACTATGGCTGGCAAAACAATTTTGGTCCCTTGGTGAAAAAGAGCTCTACGAGTATATTCGTTTTTTTACCATGAGTGCTGCTGACTTTCTTGATGATTACTTTGAAGACGGACTCATAAAGGCGGCTATGGCCAGCCCCGGTATTATTGGCACAGCGCTAGGTGTCTACTCTCCTGGCTCTGCCTACATTCTTCTTCATCATGTCATGGGAGATGTGGATGGAAATATCGGCGCTTGGGGGCTAGCCCGAGGGGGTATGGGTGCAATTTCACACTCTCTGGCAGGAGCTCTGAAGGAATATGGCGGAGAGATAAGGACTAATTCGGGAGTTGATAAAATCTCCGTTCAAAATGGCAGAGCCACGGGCGTTATTTTAGAGAACGGAGACGAGTTGCATTCCAATATCGTCGTTTCAAACCTCGACGCTAAGCGCACTTTCACTCAATGCATGAATGAAGCTGATTTGCCTGAGGGTGTGTTCGAGCGAGCAAAGAATTTTAAAATTCGAGGATCCTCAGGCAAGGTTAACATCGCTCTTTCAGGGCTGCCGAGATTTAATAATGTGCCCGAAAATCGCTACATCAATCGCGGAGGGCAAGGCTTTGTGGGTTCTTTGGAGACTATGGAGAGAGCTTATGATTGTTGGAAACATGGTCGATGGTCAGATGACCCATTTATTGAGTCGGTTATTCCGTCCGCTTGGGATCCTACAGTCGCGCCGCCCGGGAAGCACTGGATGTCAAACTTTATCCAGTATTGTCCCTCCAAGTTGGCGAAGGGTCCGTGGACGCCGGAAAAACGTGATGCATTTGGCAAAACGGTTATCGACAAAATAGAACGCTATAGCCCAGGATTTAAGGAGCTTATAGTGCATATGGAGGTTCGGACTCCTCACGAGATTGAGTCTGAGGTTGGCTTGACCGAAGGGAACATTTTTCAGGGAGAGTTGACCATAGATCAACTGCTATTCAACAGACCATTCCCCGGCTATGCGCAATATCGTATGCCTATCAGAAACATGTATATGTGTGGCTCTTCGACACACCCAGGTGGAGGTGTGTCAGCCGCCTGCGGGGCCAACGCAGCTCGTGAGATATTAATTGATCTTAAGCGACCTAACACGGTTCCGGAGGATGACTTCTATGATGAATAGGGAAGAAACTTGGGAAAATCATCTGTTCATAAGGTTTGGAGAGGGTGCATAAGCATGATTGATCCTTATGCTGGAGAGCGCCTGAAAGAAACGCACTTTCATCCGCGCCAGTCCTTGTTAAATTTTCGTGAGGCCTGGTCTGCCTGGAATGGCTATAAGTTCGCGAATTACTATTATGAAGAAGAGTATGAATATTTTTGTATTCGCAACACGTGTGGTACTTATGACATCTGCCCGATGCAAAAGTACCTCATTGAGGGTGCAGATGCGGAGACTATGCTGAACCGAATGGTTACAAGAGACATAAAAAAACTTCATATCGACCGGGTAACATATGTTTGCTGGTGCACAGATGAGGGGAGAATGATTGATGATGGCACAATTTTTAAACTAGCAGATGATCGATTCATGCTCACATGTGGTAGCCCGTGTTTGGCATGGTTAAGAAAAAGTAGTTTTGGTTTTAGAGACATAGAGTTATCAGATATTTCAGAAAAGATGGCGGCATTGTCGTTCCAAGGCCCAATGACATGCGAGGTTTTAAAGAATATGGGTCTTTCGAGAATCGAAACATTAAGGCCCTTTGGCATAATGCATTTTTCTTTTGGTGACAGTGATCAACAACTTATGGTGTCACGGACTGGTTTTACTGGTGATCTTGGTTACGAGCTATGGATAAACTCAGAAGTTGCCCTGGAACTATGGGATGCTCTCTATGCAGCTGGGGATGATTATGGGATTCAACCTTATGGTGAGTTCGCCACCAATATGGCGCGGCTAGAGGCGGGCTTTATAATGCCTGCGATTGAGTTTAATGAGGCCTTAAAGACTGTTCACTATCGTTATGATCAGACGCCTTTTGAGTTAAGTCTGGACTGGCTAGTGGATTTTAACAAGCCGCACTTTAATGGCCGAGCGGCGCTTCTTGAGGAACGGAAACGAGGGCCAGCATATAAACTTGTCAAGCTTGATATAGAGGGTAACAAGCCAGCGGATGAGGCTTTTCTCTACAGCGATAGAGAGTGTAGGCAGGAGATAGGGTATGTCACTTCTGCCATGTGGTCGCCAGTTGTTAAGGCTAACATAGCTCTAGCGATGGTCGAACCAGATTATCTGGCTGGACAAATATGGGCTGAGATAAATTATCAAAAAGAATTGCGTTATCACACTAGGGTTTCGAAATGTACAATAAAGAAATCGCCATTCTGGGCGCCTGAAAGAGCTCGTATTACTCCGCCACCATAATCTTAGGAGGGGGCGCTTTGTGTGAGGCGACTAGCATACTCAGATCTGCCCCTAACCAATCAGTTAAATTAAAAATTTGAGGCTTAAAATAAGCATTTGAGAATTCGCGGGAGTTAACATAACCTGTTTTATTTAGGTACAATCCTTTAGTAGTTAGAATTATTAGTTGATTTTAATTTTTTCATGAGAGTGCGTATGCACGCTGGTCATTTTGTTGAAAGTTATTTCGAAGCTTGGAATCATCGAGATCCAGTCGGTGTGGCTGGTCATTTATGTGCTGATGGCACTTATATTGACGTCCCTGCAAATAGACAACTTTCCCAACGGGATTTGATGGCGGACTTGGCGCAGTACTTTGCTGCGGATCATTATGAGTACAGATTGGTGGGGGAGGTCCTCAAAGGTCACGGCTCAATAGCATTTCAATATCACATGACTCCGGTTCAGGGAAATGTCAGGAGTCGGTTTGGAGCCGAATTCATGACGCTTACTGATCAAGGAGCGCTCAGAATTGCTGATTACTATGATGCAGGCATAATAGCGAATCAGTCGTTAATCGAACCTAAGTTCTCCACAAAAAAATACGCCAAGTCTGGCCTGGATCCGGCACGAATTGAGCTTTATTCTCGACGTTTAGTCCAATTAGTGGAAGAACAACGAGTATACATGCAACCCGAACTTACATTGCCAGGTTTAGCCGGCATGGTGGGCTGCTCTATTAATCATTTGTCACAGATATTGAACTCTAAATTTGAAATGACATTTTTTGACTTCCTTAATTCTTATCGTGTTGAAGAGGCAAAGTTGATTCTGAGAGATATGAGTGCTTCTCATCAATCAATCTTAGATATTTCCTTCGCTGTTGGCTTTAACTCAAACTCAGCGTTCTATTCCGCATTCAAAAAGAAAACGGGTATGACGCCAGCGCAATTTCGAAGAAATACCACAAGCAAAATTAACTAACGGCCTAAGGAGCGGATGTCCAACGGGATTAGTTTATGATTTTACTTTTCCGGATAATCAGCAGTCAGGAATACTGTTCTAGTTTTGTTCTCCCTTAAGGTGAGAAGTGGTGAGGGGAAATTTCGCGATAGCATCGCAGGTAAAATAATTACTGATTAATACATGAGTCCTACCGCCTATGTCGTCTGAATTACAATATCCACAACCCCACACTAGCTCTTACTACGCCGCTTCAACTAATCTGCATGTTGATTGCGAATCATTGAAAGGTGCAAAGAGCACCGATGTCTGCATAGTGGGGGCCGGTTTTACAGGTATCTCCGCTGCGCTGCATCTGGCCGAGAGAGGTTATGGTGTGACAGTAGTCGAAGCTAATAAAGTTGGCTGGGGAGCTTCAGGTCGCAACGGAGGTCAGATGATTGGTGGCATATCCGGAGAGCCGAGACTTGCGGCTGCATTGGGTGAATCAGGATCGAAATTGCTTTGGGATCTGCGTTGGGCGGGGCACCAAATTATTCGCGAGCGTGTGGAGACATATGCTATCGACTGTGATTTGAAGGCTGGATATGTTGATGTCGCAATAAAGCCCAGACATTTGAGGGACCTTGAGCGTGAATATCGATATCTAGAGGAACATAAATTTTCGTTTGAACATACTATGTTTTCGAAAGAAAAGACCCAAGAGTTGCTTGGTACTAAGGCATATATCGGTGCATTACTGAATATGGGAAACGGGCATTTGCATCCACTAAACCTATGTTTAGGAGAGGCCGCCGCTGCAATGTCTCTTGGAGCAAAAATCTATGAGAGATCTCCGGCTATCCGAATTGAGAGAGGTAATAAAGCCACGGTGGTTACCCATGGGGGATCTGTTACCGCCGATTCGGTAATTCTCGCGGGTAATGCCTATCATTTTCTTGAGCCTCGTTTGCGAGGCAATCTTCTTCCGGTGAATAGTTTTATTGTAGCTTCTGAACCACTCTCTGCGGAGCTGATTGAGGAAATAAACCCGCGCGATTTGGCTGTTTGCGACCCAAATTACATCTTGACTTATTTTCGCCTAAGCGGCGATGGTCGATTACTATTTGGTGGTCGTTTCACATATTTTGGAAGCGATTCTGAGGTAATTAAGAAAACTTTGGTGCCGCGGCTTCTAAAAATATATCCACAACTATCAAAAATCAATTTTGAATTTGGTTGGGGAGGGACGATAGGCGTCACTGTTAATCGTGTGCCTCAGATGGGCAAGCTGGCGGACAATATCTTTTATTCACAAGGATATTCTGGCCATGGTGTCAATGTTACTCATCTTGCTGGGCAGATTCTTTCGGAGGCCGTGGCTGGCACGATGGAGCGCTTTGATATTTTTGCCAAAATTAATCCAGTGACTATACCGGGCCAACACTTATTTAGGAACCAGTTGGTATCTTTGGGAATGCTTTACTATAAATTCATCGACTCTTTGTAATCGTCCTAGTAGTAATCGATATAATCATGTGCGAGTGAACTGCGCAATTTAAAATAAAGGGGAAACAAGTGATTGATGAGCTGGACCGTCGACTGGGCATGAATCGTCCGATAACTAGGCGAGATCTTTTGCATGGTTTCGGCGCTATCACGGCCGGGATAGTGCTTCCGTCATCCGCCAGTAAACACAAAGCCCCTTCGCTTCCAAAAACGGAATCAAGCAGCGGTTTTTATCCCCCAGCCTTGACCGGTATGCGTGGGAATCATTTGGGTTCTTATGAGGCGATGCATAAATTGACTCGGGGGGACAAGACCAGCTGGACTTCCCCTAAGCGCGACAAAGATCACTACGACCTAGTTATCGTTGGGGCTGGCATCAGCGGTCTTTCAGCCGCATATTTCTTTCAAAAAGAACGCCCAGATGCCCGAATCCTTTTGTTGGACAATCATGATGATTTTGGAGGCCACGCTAAGCGAAACGAGTTTGAGGTCGATGGTCGGAAATTGATTAGCTACGGTGGAGCTCAGACCATGGCGGCGCCTTCGCGCTATCCGCGCGTTGTAAAGCGCCTGCTCAGAGAATTGGGCGTTGATATGGGTGCTTTCAACAAAGCTTATGATCAGACGTTTTATAGACGACATAAGTTGTCAGGGGGTATTCATTTTAATAAGGAGCTTTGGGGAAATGATGCAACCATACCGTTTGATGTCGCAAACTTTCGTGATTGGATGCCAATGTTTGACTCGCGATTAGAAGTTCAAGATGCCGTGCCGAAAATGCCTCTTAGTCAAGCGGCGAGATTGGAAATTCTTAGGCTATTTACAACAACCGAGGATCAGATTCCGCACCTCTCAAAGGCGGAGAAATGGGATTATCTCTATACGATCTCGTATCGAGATTTCCTCATTAGGCATTGTGGGATTTCGGAAGATGAGGTGTTTGCTGTGTTTCAGGACCTCACGAGTGACTCGGGCGTTGGTATTGATTCGGTTAACGCTGCCAGTGCCCTATGGAGCGCAGGATTACCAGGTTGGGAAGCCGCTGGATTGCCCAATGCAGGTCAAGATGAGCCATATATTCACCACTTCCCCGACGGCAATGCCTCGATAGCTCGCCAGTTGGTGCGAAAGATGTGCCCAGAGGTTGCCGAAGGCGACAGTATGGAAGACCTAATCACAGCAAATTTTGATTACTCAAAACTAGATCTACAAGGTGCACCAGTGCGCATCAAGTTGAACAGTACGGTGGTTAATGTGCAAAACGCGGGAGTTAAAAGCACTGGATCAGGGATAACCGCAACTTATCTGTGCGATGGTCAGGCACATAGAGTTAAAGCTGGAGCAGCAATCCTAGCTTGCAATAACGCAGCTATACCCTTTNTTTGTGATGAGCTGCCCGAAAAACAGCGCGAAGCACTGGCTATGCAGGTTAANNTGCCTATCCTNTATACGAATGTGGCCTTGCGAAATTGGATAGCATGGAAAAAATTAGGCGTTGGTGCTCTCGTGTGTCCCGGGAGTTATCATATAAACGCGTCTCTTGATTTCCCTGTAAGCTTTGGTAAATATCAGTTNGCAAAAAAACCAGATGAGCCTGTGGTGGTTCATATGGAACGTTTCCCTCATCGATCTAACGAAGGGTTAACGCCCAAGGAGCAATTTAGGTTGGGAAGACATGAATTGGCAAACACATCTTTCGAGACCATTGAGCGGAATGTGCGAACGCAGTTGGCAGGAATGCTGGGCCCAGGCGGTTTTGATCCTGCTCGAGATATAGCGGGAATTACCGTGAATCGCTGGGCGCATGGCTACTCTTATTGGTATAGATCNCTCTTTGATAAAGAATATGATGATGNTAATGATCCAAGATATCCGCATATGATTGCNAGGGAAGGATATGGCCAGATAACAATTGCTAACGCAGATTCTGGAGCCAATGCAATGATGGAAACAGCTATTGAACAAGCGTATCGGGCAGTNANTGAATTGCTCGGATAATTGACTCAATGGCCATTATTCATTATGGTCAGCGACTTATAGAGTANAGGGAGTAATCAGTGGATATTGGTGTTCCTCTNAGNGATCTTGGTGATGTCGACAGCNTGGCTTTGAGAGAAGCTGTTTTGGCTGCTGATGACCAGAGTTGGTTGGATAATAGTCACCGCCAGAGTGCCTACGAAGTGCATCATCAGACCCAATCCCTCATGATGCTATTTGTTGATACCGAACGGTGGCCGGAGATAGAGATCTCCAAGCAATCTGCCTGGGATAGATTNTCCGACGCAGCCGTGCCAATAATGAAAGCGATTTTGAGAGACTTTTATCCAGAGGGTGGGGTCGTTGTTAGGGCGATGGCNGCAAAATTGGTCTCGGGAGGTATCATAATGCCTCATTTTGACAAACATCCTTCGTTTCATGTAGGACATCGCATTCATGTACCTATCACCACAAATTCCCGCGTACGCTTTATGATCGATGGCAAGCCATACAGGTTTGAGGTTGGTAAGGCCTATGAATTGAATAACCAGAAGCAACACAGCGTTATGAACAAAGGNAATGAAGATCGCATTACTTTCATATTCGATTATATTCCCGCAGAAAAAATGCAATCCGTAACCGCAACAGGTGACGGGCTAANNATGGGCCTNTAGCCATCGGCNGTCCAATTAGATACAAATGGGTGCTTAGATTGTTTCATNTCGGCTCAGTAGTNNCATTAGGCGGNTTTNTTACCAAACGGTATTCAGAAATTATGAGTTGTCAGTTTCGANGCGCCGTTGGAAAAAGGTTTTTAAGGCTTTCGCACGCAAAGTTCAGGGAAATTTACCCTACAAGTCACGACATGAATATCAGGATGTAATTTAAGAAACAATCTTATTTGGTAATGACAGCACCTGCCGATGCGACGATTAAAGCTGCTTGCTTGGAAGCAGCCCTGATTGACAATTCAGGTGAATTTCCCGCATGTCGTGATGCAATATAGCCGGCATTGAAACCATCCCCCGCTGCAGTGGTATCTATTATCGAAAGCGGCTTTGTGGGACTGATTTGAAGTTGTTTTCCGTTCACGTTACCTGTTATGACTCCCGCTCCGTTAGTTAGTACAATTTCATCAATTTGATATCGTAAAAGATTGTTAAGCACGTCATCTACACTACTTGACTTCCGTAAGAGCTGCTCATCTTGAATACTTGAGAGTAAAATATTGCATGATCGATATCCCCGTTTGNTTTGCTCCACTGCATCTTCTTTTCGGTCCCATAAATGTGGTCGATAGTTGGGATCAAAAATCACTTTTTTCCCTTTTTCTGTAAACTGCTTGGCTGTCCAAAAAAGCTTTTCTCTGCTGGACTGATCGATGATAGCGAGGGTAATTCCCGTGAAATAAAAGTAATCGGCGCTCTTTATGGCATCTTCGAATAANTCTTCGTCGATCAAATGAAACATTTGTCTTGCAGCTGAATCGGAGCGCCAATAAGTGAATGAACGTTCGCCCAGTTCGTCATTCTCNATTGTATATAGCCCAATCGTTTTCTTTCTAGAGCGAGCTATCAATGAAGTATCAATCCCTTCAATAGAAAAGAAATCATGCATTTTTTTACTCATCGAGTCACTTCCAATGGCCGACAGAAACTTAATATTCGAGTCGCGATAGAGCCGTTTTAAATAGACTGAGAAATTGAGCACGTCGCCTGCAAAACTAGATCGGTACAAGTTACTGTCTTGATTGCCGCCACAGGTTCCCCTCAACTCGATCATGCATTCGCCTGCACAAATTATTTTTAAGGGTNCCTGGGGTTTCATCTCAAAAGTCTCATAGCAGTTCTTCTGAGAGTGCACGGATGGCGCCCCTTAGCTCGGCTAGACCCTTTAGGCGTCCTATCGCAGAATATCCTGGATTAACGATTTTACCGATGTCATCCATCATTTGATGCCCGTGATCAGGACGAAATAGAATCTCATGCTCACTAGTATTATGGTCATTAGAACGTCTTTTCTCCTCATTTAACAGAATTCTAAGAATCTGAATCATATTGACATCGCCTTCTAAATGGTTGGACTCATAGAACGATTTGTTGTCGGCGCGATCTATCTTTACTGTTCTCAAATGAGCGAAGTAGGTGCGGGTTGCGTAGGTTTTTGTAATCGAGACAACGTCGTTGTCTAATCGACTTCCCAGAGATCCGACGCATAAGGTGAGACCATTTGCGGGACTCGGCTCTCGAGAAAATATCGCATCAAGGTCATTTTTAGTGCTAACTATTCTCGGTAATCCCAACAGGTTTCGAGGTGGATCATCTGGGTGCAATGCTAGCTTAACGCCGGATTCTTCGGCTCTAGGAACTACTTGGCTAAGAAAATTATGAAGATTTTCTTTTAGCTGAGCGTGGCTTATGTTTTGATAATTTGCCAGAGCTGACGAGAAGTTCTCTAAATCATAACTTCCCGACATGCCACCAGGTAAACCGCATATAATATTTGAGGTTAGTTGGTCCCTCTGAGTCTGAGACATGTTATTAAATATTGTTTTGGCTTCTTTTATTTCTGAATCACTGTATTCGTCTTTCGCACTTGGTCGTTGCAGGATGTATAAATCGAAAGCAGTAAACTCTTTCTGATCAAAACGTAGTGCAAAAGACCCATTGGGAAGCTGGTAGTTGAGATCAGTTCGAGTCCAGTCGATTACCGGCATAAAGTTATAACAAATTGTCTTAATGCCACATTTGGCAAGGTTTTCCATCGAAGTAATCCAATTGCCAATATAAGTCTGACAATCTTTCCGACCTAACTTAATACTCTCATGCACTGGTATGCTCTCTACCAGTGACCAATGCAAGGATGACCTATTTCTCTCAATATTATTAATGACAGACTGATGTCTTCTGATCTCACCTATTGTCCAGATCTCTCCAATCGGAAGATGGTGGAGGGCAGTGACTACGTTTTGGGCACCGGTTTGTCTGATATCATCAAGACTTACGGGATCATTTGACCCAAACCATCTCCAAGATTCCAGCATAGTTNAACTCCTTTAGTCGTGAGATCTTTGAGTCACCAAGTGAGTCAGAATTTGGTTAAGATCTGTCGNTTGAAGTTTTTGGTAGTAATCGATCGCAGACTCCATAAACCCGTCTAACATGAAAAATCGAAAATGCTCAGCGCCTGCTATTTTTAAAAGATTATATATTTTGCCTCGATCATCTGTGTCGGGGGTATTCTCTTGAGAGTTACCAATAAGCGCTGCAGAAAATTCAGTTTTCAATGGGTCATTCAACTGCTTCTCATTTAACGCTTTCTCTATGTGCACAACCCAAGCAGCANTNAGAAAGGTCATATATTTGGTGTCAATTTCCCTTTCTANTGCAGCGTCAATCGCTGGGAACCANCGTTGCTGGATCTTCTGGGAACTGTCGGTGTTTACTTGGTGCACTTTGTAGGGGAGAGCATTATTTTGAAAGCGCTTTAGCACTTCTTCAATATACTTTTCACCGCAGAAACTAGCTGGTGTTTTGGTTGTTGGAAGAACGACATTTAGCAATGTTTTACGAAGAAATTNAAAAATAGCTGGTTGTTGCAGTGCTTCATGAACGTGTTCTTTGTTCATTAAATAGCCCAAAACAGAGACTATCGAGTGTCCAGCATTCAAGAAGCGTAATTTCATTTGTTCATAGGCTGAGATGTCGTCGCTGAAGACTACCCCTACCAAATNCAGAGGTGGCCGCTCGGCGGCAAACTTGTTCTCTATTACCCATTGGCTGAATGGTTCAGCGGACACTGGCCACGCATCTTCTAGGTTTAGTTTAGAGGCGACAAGTTGCCTCAAATTCGAATCCGTCACTGGTGTAACTCGATCTACCATCGATGAGGCGAAACTTACATGCTCTCGTGACCAAGCGAGACTGTCGCGGTCATGAATATCCAATAGTGCTTCCACACCTGCATGTAAGCAATTACCGCCACCTTGAATGTTGTCACAACATACTACGCTCAATGGGCCTGAATCATATTGCCGACGCTGTATCACGGACGCTGCAAGGAATCCGTAGATCGTGGANGGCCTTGAGAGAGAGGTTANATCTGATATCACTTGGGGACTACTTTTATTCAGTTGCCCATTAGATAAGTAATAACCTTTTTCTGTGATTGTCGTCGTTACCAACTTAATGCGAGGATCTGACACTTGCCTAACGACTTCGGATTGATTTTCTTGGGCAACCAGTATATTTAGAATGGATCTGATGATCTTTATTTCGGTAGTATGGCTGAGGGTAACTTCAGTGTACAAATAATCTTGCGGTGCTAGCTTATCTTTGGCCGCACTGGATTGCATAGAGACTCCAATGATGCCCCATTGGAAATGATTTTGACTTAACAGATTGTCTACATACTTGGCCTGATGACAACGATGGAAGTTACCCACACCAAAATGCACGATGCCCGGTTGAATGTTTTCACGCTCATAGCTCTCAATCACGATTCCAGATGGGAGAGTTTCTATAGCCGAAATTTCTTTTTCTTTTAGTCGTTTCAAGGTTGTTATTTTTGAGACCTCACGAACTAATGATAAAAATACTGCACTTATCGCAAGAAATCGCCAAGATCATTGGGGTTAATTAGATAATTGCATACTAATGTCTGGAAGCCACTGAGGGTTCTCCCTCCGGAAGGTAGTTAAACATTTTTGCGCAGAGCAAAAACACACTGGCCGNCAAAAGTATGGCTATGAATCCTTTAAACACATCTAAGCTCGCCAATCCAAGGATGACCAAAAGATACCCAACAGCTGCCGCTAGAGGTAATGTAAGCATTATTTTAACAAAGCGTAAATTAGTCTCGATGACGAGGTAAAGGCAGGGGACCAAAATAAGCGTTATTGTTGAAGCAAATAAAATTCCAAAGCTCAATGACAATGCCATCGGGATAACAAATTGGGCTTGAACGCTGGTTTCAAACAGTAGCGGAAGCAGTCCGACGAAAGTGGTTACGGTTGTGAGAACAATTGCTCGAAAGCGCAGTTTGCCTGCATTCATGATAGCATCTTCCTCAGATAGTCCTTGATTTCTTCCCCGATTAGTAAATTCGACAAGTATCAAACTGTCGTTCACGACAACTCCAGCCAACGCGATGATTCCAAAAACGGATAGCATATTGATAGTCGTGTCGAAAAGAACATGCCCAAGAACAGCGCCAATGAAACCAAAAGGGATAACTGACATAATGACAAGTGGCTGAATGTAAGACCTGAGAGGCACAGCGAGTAGCCCATAGATCATGAATAACGCGGCAGCTAAGCCGGTCGCCATAGTATAGTAGTACTCGTTTTGTTCTTGTGTGCTGCCTGAAAGACGGTAATCGACACTGGGATATTTTTCTATCAATTTAGGGATGAACGAATCGCTCACATCACTAACGATTTCGTCGCTCTCGAGTTTTCCTTCCTCCACTTCAGCAGTGATGGTTACGGTTCGCTTTCTATCGAGCCGTTCTATGGCCGTAAGACCAGTACCTACCTGAATATCTGCTATTTCTCCAATGGCGATGGCTTCGCCACTGGCAGTGCGGATATGCATGTTTTCGAGTGTAGCCAAGGAACGCCGATCGTTGTAAGGGTATCTTACCATGACTTTGACTGTTTCCGAGTCTCTCTGAATCCTTTGAGCTTCTTCTCCATAGAAGGCTTGCCGGACCTGCATTGCAACATCAGAGAGCCGGATGCCAATCTGAGTGGCATATGGTTTGAGTTGAATAAGCACCTCTTTGCTACCCGAGCCTTGGGAGTTGTAGATATCATAGACGCCAGGAAATTGGGTCAGATATTGCTGCAACTCGGCACTCGCAAAAGTCAATTCTTGGGAATCTGATCCAGATAAAGAAAGACTGATTTTGGGGCCATTAGGTCCGTCGGTTGCCGAGAAACGTTGTTTACGCACGTTTGGTAGAAGCCCAACTTCCTCTCGCCACAATTTCGCTATCTCGACCGCGCTAGTATCTCGAAATTCGGTCTTTACTAGTTCGACAAGGAAAGCGAATGATACGTCGCTCTCAACCCAAAATACGACGTGTTTGACAAGGCCTGCTGTGTCTGGATTTTGACTAAGATATTCTTCATTTACTGTGTATGCCGCGCTCTCAATAATATCAATAGTTTCAGTCAAACTCGCGGGGGAGCTACCATCTTGCATGGTCACATTTACTTGGACTATATCGCCGGGGACACTGGGGAAAAACTCAAAACGGGCAAAACCGCTTGATGTGGCTCCAATAGTTAGCACCAGCAAACTCAAAAAGGCGGCTAATGTAACGTAACGATTACGCAGAGCTATTCTTAGTTTGGGTAGATAGGTTTTATTTACAAACCCATCTAATTTTCCCGAAACGTGGGCACGACATCGGTCTATATGCCCAGAAATGCCAGTTGATTTTTCCCCGATCTTTAGGCCCACAAGGTGGGCAGGTAGTATCAATTTGGACTCAATGAGCGAAAATGCAAGACACAAAATTACAACTATTCCAAGTGCTCTAGTAATGCCATCAAAACTGCCGCCAGCAAAGACAACTGGCAAAAACGCTGCCATTGTTGTGAGAACTCCAATTGTCGATGGTATGGCCACTCGCTTTGTTCCGGCAACCACTGTGGCTATGGATGCTGAGTATGTGTCAGCGTCTTCGACACCTGCGGCTAATTTATTTTCGTAGTCAGAAGTTACCTCTCGATAGACGCTTTCGCCTATAACGATCGCGTCATCTACGACGATCCCGAGGACCATTATGAATGCAAATAGACTCATGACGTTTATCGTAACGTCGAAGGATGGCATCAACCAAAAGGCCCCTGCAAAACTGATCGGTATTCCAATGATTACCCAGCAGGCGACTTTTAAATTAAGAAAGAGCCCCAGTACGACTGCAACCAAGATTCCCCCTAGCAAAAGGTTTTCTGACATCATGGCGAGCCGCCCATTGAGGTAGTATGCCTCATCTGCAAATGTGCTTAAGCGGATTCCACCGCCAAGTTCAGCTTCTTTTTTGCTGGCATATGAGTGCACAGCTTCACTAATATCCAACACGTTTTGCCCTTCAAGGGATGAAACGCCCAGAGTGAATGACGGCTGTCGGTCAAATCTGTTGGTAAAAATACTCTCACGAAATCCGTCTCTTATCTCTGCCACGTCTGAGAGCAGAAGTTGCGTCCCATCGACCCGACTTCTGAGCACAATGTTAGAAAAATCATTTCCGTTATAAGCTTTCCCTTCGGTTCGAACCAAAACATGACCACTCTCGGATTTAATTACTCCTGCGGGAAGATCAAGGGATGAATTCCTTACCGCAGATGCAACCTCACTGAGGGTAAGGTTAAATTCACGCAGCCTCTTCTCCTCCACCTCAATCGATATTTCATATTCACCGGCCCCCCACAATTTGACATCTTTAATTTCCGGCAGTGCCATCAATTCGTCATATATCTCCTCGCCGAGGATTTTCTTTTTTCGCTCGGTCATTTCACCATATACAACTAGTCCAAGTGCCCACATGCTGTTTTTAGACCGTGTTACCTCAGGTCTTTCGATATCCTCCGGAAAATTAGTAATTCCGTCTACCCGGTTTTCGATCAAGGACATAATCTCATTTATGTCCTCATTGGGTTCTACCTCTAAATTTACAGTGGCGCGGTCTCTGAAAGCATCTGAGCTAATTGTTTTAATACCTCTAAGACCATCTAGCGCCGCTTCTATGGGCAGCACTACGCCTTTTTCGACTTCTACAGGCGCTGCACCTGGATAGGCAACAGTCACATTAATCCAGCGACTCTCCGTTCGCGGGAACATCTCTTTGCTTATGTTGGATAATGAAATAGCACCTGCACAGAAAATAAAACACATGATCAAATTCGCGGCCACAGAATTTCTTGCAAACCAAGAGATAAGGCCTTTGTTGTTTTCTGCTGATAGGTTGCTTGCAGTATTCATTCTATATTTTCCGTCAATAATGCATTTTTGACTTCAACTCTCAATCCCTCGATCGGTGTTCCAATTGCGCTGATTATGACTTCTTCACCATCGCTTAGTCCTTTGCTCACGTAGTGGTAAAGCTCATCTGAGAATAATATTTCCACTGGCTTGAGGTCGAGACGTTGCTGGGAGTTGACAGTTGCAACTAGAGGGCCTTCCAGTACACTGCTCCTCGGAACTTTAAACACATTGTGGAGAATCCGGCCTGGTATGATGGCACGAACAAAGGTTCCAACTAGCAGTGGAGGCGAGTTATCCAGATCGTCTAAGCGGTATGGATCCGTTACACTCGCAACCGCATACTGGGACCTGTTGTTTTCATTTACTACGCCTTCTGATCTTACTAGTTCTGCAAACCAACGATTTGTTGAACCATTGTTAGATCCTTCCAAAACAATCTCATTATAGGAATTCTTGGTAACATGTGAAAGATCATCCATCATGGATAAGTCTTTTTCGGTAAGAGGCAATCGGACTTCAACAACGTCAGTTGAAAACATTTCGCCAAGCTGCGTCCCCTGAGTAACATACTGGCCGACATCGGCCATTTTTTTGGATACCATACCGGAATAGGGGGCTTGAATTTTAGTTCTGAGCAATTTGAATTTGGCTCTTTTAAGCTCTGCCTCGGCTTCAAGGAGCCGGGCTTCAGCCTCTGATAAATATGGGGTTCTAAGCGCAAGGGGCGGTGCCTCTTCCTCCGATTTGCCCGTCATTGCCCATTCTTTTTTTGCTTGGTATCCTCTCGCTTTTTCGAATTCTAATGCAGCTCTATTGCTCACCACTTGCGCTTCAGCCCTTTGGAGCGCGACGTCATAATCGCTGGTGTCGATTTGCATAAGGGTGTCGCCTTTTCTAAAAATGCCTCCGCTCACAAACCCTTCTGATACCTCGCGTATGGTGCCTGATACTTCCGATGTGAGAAGCGTACGTGTTCGAGCCTTGACTGTCCCCTGTGACTCTACACTCAGATGAACGTTTGATCTTTGCAAGATTTTGGTTTTTACCGCGATCGCAGCTTCTGGTGTTTCTAACTTCTCTGGCACTGGTTTTAAGACATTCATGATAACGGCTAAAGCTACGGAAATTGCTATTAGCCCAAGTGCAATAAATTTTTTAATCAATGACTGTCTCCCCTAGAACTAATGTGTACAATTTTTCTCGGATTCATGGGTTTATACGAATGCATCTCTCGATGAATACATAATTTGGTAGCTGAAAAGTAATTGATCACGTTAGTCTGAGACGTTTGGGTGTCCTCTTGATCAAGGCCTGTTGTGCGACAGGTCCGGCAATCTTTCCACCAGATGCTAATATGATAACAAATATCTTACGTGTTAAGTGATATTAATAATGAGCCCAAATGGGCAGTTAGTCGTGATTTTCTCAGAAGGGTAAAAATAGGTTCTTGCTTACTATTTGCTTAAAAGTTTCAACGTTTCGCCGCTCTTCCTCCTAAAATTTGGTTGGTAGTCATCAAATCTCGAGCTGGAATAATGAAAAAAGCCCATCAATATGATAACGATAGTGATTGTCGTCATCGCCTCCTAAGCTCGATATGGGAGTAAACGTCATGATGTCGTTTTCAAAGAACATAGAAGTGGATGACCTAGAACCGAAACCGCTTGTTAAGACACCATTTTGCGAGATTTGGATTTGCTCGGAGGGAGACACTGCCCATCTGATTATGGGCGACTTATCACTGCGGTTGGATTGGTCTCATTTGGCAGGTATTTTGAGCACAATTAATCTTGCAATGCACCGAAAGGGCATGAATAAGAGGTATTGTAAGCAGCAAATTCCTCCATCTAGGGTCCTAAACTAGACTTTTTCCTGTGATTAGCCAATCTAGCGGTGCTATTAGGGTAGGTTGCCTTTTGAACTCGATTACAAAAAATAAACACCCGACTCCTCTTAAGCCTCCGAGAGGCTCGTGCTCTAAGTATCAGTGGGTAAAAGGTTGGGTTAAACGTATCCATGGAAAAAATTTGGTGCTCCCAGCGCTAGAAGAAGTAGGTGAGGGTGGCGCCCAATCTGAGGTCTTGATCAAATATTGTCATTTGTGAGTCATTATTGGCATCGATGAATAGCAGGTGATAACCAATTTCTATTTGATCTGAGATGGCGAAATCGCTTCTAAGGGAGATGAGTATGGAATTTCCATCCAAGTCTCCCTGTAAAGTGCTAGAAAAGGTGATAGTTTCGTCGAGTATGCGTTTGCTATAGCGCAGCAGCCATGTTCCTCGAGTGCCCTCCGTAACCAACTGTTGATTCGTCTTCAAGCCATCCCGTTCGTCTACTAGTGTTTCCATTTTGGCGCTTAAACTTAAATCTTGGGTTGAACTTATTCCATATTCAAAACCAAATGAAATACCCAATTTATCTTTCTTTACGTCGGTTATATTTTCGGGAGAAGTGATCGATAGTAACGATTTCTCCAAAAAGACCCCACGACTTAATGCGACGTCTAAAGTGAGCAAAAGCCGATCCGATGCATAATTTGCGCTCAACCCGAGAAGATAAAAATCGTTTTTAATTCCGCGAGCTTGCATCAGTTCGTTGGCCGACAGTTTGTACTGAAGTTGATTCTCCCAGAGGTAGGCTCCCATCAGTGCGATATCACTTCTGTCATAGGATTTGCTCCAACGCGCTCCAGCTTCAAAAATTGGGCTGGAATTTCGGCGCGTGTCTTCTAACTTGATTGGCAAAGCAAAGTAAAGCGGACTCCCTTCTTCAGGTGAGGGATTAAATTCAGGATATAAATTCAGGAAACTTGAGAACTGACTTTGTTTATCGAAGACATCCCAAATCAGCATCCACTGATTCAAACGTGCATCCTCGATATCGATAATGCTGAAATCGCGAAATTCGGTGTGATTTATAACATCAAGAACTGAGTTGCCGACGGTTCTTCCCCAAACAACGGTTTGGCGTCCAAGTTTTAGACTGTGACGACCTAAGCTTCTTTGTAGAAAGAGTTCATTAACACGATATTCGGCCTCAATACCTTCATTAGCTTCATATTCGTAGTCCTGATTCCAAAATAGTCTAGCTTGCCAACTCCCTTGCAGAAGCCAGTTTGGCGCGAATGCACTTGAATAACGGATATTTATCCCGGTTCGATTGTGCTCGATTTTGTTTGTCTTTTGGTATTGCTGACCTGATGGCAATCCAATGGAATGGTTGTTTACTTGTCCGAAGAGTTGGTGACTTAATCGCACTGTGAAAGCCTTATGGGAGGATGGCGTGCTCATCTCATATTGGTACTCGAACATTTGATCAACCCAGCTGTCCTCAAAAACGGAGGGTTTGTCAAACTCTATAACGTCCGTTGACTCTATATCTAAACTTTCCGTTCCGAGAGAAGTTTGGCAAAACATGAAAAGAAGAACCAAGAGATATCTAGCAATCATTTGAGCTGTCCATGCACTACTTTATCTGAGATCTGAGTTGATTAAGCACATTCTCTCGGTAAGCACTGTCAACCAGCGATCGCTGAGTCAAGAAATCTTCATCAATATTTAGGCCTATATTGCGGGTTACCGTTGCCATATTTGATAGGCGATTTGAAACCAAATTAAACATGGTCACTGATCTGGCCACCCAGTGACCATTCATCATTTCAACTTTTGATGAAATTGACCGTTTAATATGATTTCCATACTTGTCGTACATTTCACTCCTCAGCGAAACATATCTTTCTTTGTCAATGTAGTAGACGATCCTAGAATATCGACTCTTCCTAGCTTTCTCTGAAACGGGCATTGCCTCAAGTTTCCATACACTTCGCCCATTAAGTTCAGTTTGAGACAAGATATTAAATTGATAATCTTCGATTTTTCCGTAATTGATATCCTCGGTCGTGAACTCGGAACCAAAGATGGAGGCTGGCTCGCCATATTCATTGCTGGCGCCGGTTGCGATCCGCTTGATACGCCCAAGCGCCGATAGGTATAGCCATGTCTGATTTTCTCGATCGGTTTGATGGTATGTGTAGTTCAACATGCCCACTCCGCGCTCTGAGGCCGGTTCAAGAGTAATGCTGATGCTCTTGGTGTCCTTCATCTTGTCACCGAGATTAATGGCCACGGTCTCTAAAATTTTGACGCGAGGTTTCTCGGCGCAGGTTATCCGATCGGCTTTTATCCCGAATTTGCAGTTGGATAATTTTACTCGGGCAAAGGAGGAATCGTTAGACGATCTGATCATTTTTTCGACAGCCGCCATGATTTCATGACCGGTCCTTTCTTCAGCGTTAGGAATCGACATTAAAAATGTTGCGACAACAGCGGTGAGAACGTCTACTTTTCGGTGCATTCCTATTTGCCTGACACTTGAAATTTGAAGCTATTGTCGACGTTTTCAATGTCGAAGGTGGGTCTGAACAAGACGATCATTGCCGGGATTAAGAATAGGTCGCAAAGCAGTGCGACGAATATTGACAGCGCTCCAAAAAGGCCTATTTTCGCAAATCCGAGATAATCCGAGAAACTGAGAATCGCAAAGCCAAACCCGATAATCATTGTTGTGAATAGTACAGCTTTTCCCACTTCTCGTAAGGCGCTTTCAAGCGCGATATTAATATTTTTTGACTTACTTAATTCCATTCGATAGTGAGTAATGAAGTGGATAGTATCATCGACCGCGATGCCCAGAATTACCGGTGCAATCAATAATGTGTCAGTATCCAATGGGATAGCAAATAAACCCATCAAACCAAGTGCCAAAAGAGCTGGAACTGCGTTGGGAATCATGCCCATGAGCCCACCACTAATGGATCCCAGTGTGATTACCATTATCACGCTGATTATCAACCAAGCCAGCGCGAAGCCATTGTATTGTGATCGAGCGATTTCATCACCAATTACCATCAAGGTCGCCACGGTACCTGTAAGTACGACATCTAAATTTGGGTAGGTAGGCTTAAGATGGCCAAAAGTTGCCTCTATATCCATTTCAACCTCTGAGAACATCTTTTTGTAGTCATAAGAGCCCATATTGCGCAGGTTAATGCTGATTTGGGCTCGACTAAAGTCGTCGGACATGAGGCTCCGTCGATCCTCAGGGTCGGCGGCACTGTAAAGAATTAGAAGTTGAGATATGAGCGGGTTAGATTCGGGAATTTTGTAAAAGGCGGGATCATCATTATTCATTAGTTGATGGCTAGCTCTAACGATATTAACGATAGAATGAGTCCGAAGAATTGTTTCAGAATAATTATTTTCGAGACTAGTTTGCAGTGCTTCGATGGCCAAAAGAACATCGGAATCAAGAAGCCCATCGGTCCTGTTCATGTTAATCATAACTTTCATGGTTTGCGAGCCGGCCATATTACTATCAACTACTTCAATTGCCTTGGTCAGTGGATGTCCCTCCTTGAACATGGTGGTGAGATTGGTGTCAATAAAAACCTTTGTTGAACCATAGAGACAGATGCCTAGGACTAAGGCAAAAAGGAGGATTATTTGCGTCGGAAAACGATAGATGATTAAAAGGACGCCGGAAAAAATTTTTTCTGGGCGGGTAACTACCCAATAGGCCACAAAAAATACTAAGCTGAGATAGAGACCNATTTTCCAGCCAAATATCGCAAAAAGCGCAGAGCTCGCTGAAATTGTAATTACACTTCGACCCGCTATTTTTTGTTTAATCCATATTCCAATAAATTTTTTTCTAAATCCCGATATGTTAGCTGGGTTCCCAGGGTGCCATTGATGCAACAAAACCGGTAAAAGAGTAATCGTAAAGAGGAACGCAAGCACTACACCAAGAGCAGACATAAATGCAAACTCTCGGATTGGTTCAAGTTTGGATGTGGCAAGAACTGAAATGCCTACTGCGGTTGTCAGCGTAGTCAGCAGAATGGGAAGGCCCACTTTTCCATAAGACTTGGCGAGCGCCGCGGAGTGTTCAACCCCTTCATGTCTTAATGAAAAATATGCACTCATTACATGCACGCAGTCGGCNATGCCCACTGCAAATATCAATAGCACAGTAAGTCCTACCATCGATGTCATTTCCACACCGAAGGACACCGAAATGCCCCAACACCANACTACGCTGAGCGCGATTGTAACTAAAGACCATACCAGAGCCGATGCAGATTTAAAAAGCCCCCACAGTAGGGATGCGAAAATTAGCACCATCAAGTAGCCAAGTTTCTCCAGTTGCTCNAGCACGCCCCATAGTTCAACCATGAGGGGTGGTTCGCCTACTGCATAAAATTCAAACTGATCACTGTATTGGCCATAAATCGCCTGCAATGCCCTCTGAAACGCTAGATATTCCCGCGGGTCAAGATCTTCAAAATCTATTTCCTGAACTACTGCTTCTTCGTCATAAGATAGATCAAAACTATTGAAACTTTTATCTAGGGTGGTAGATGGCGCATCGATGGCTGAAACATAATCCTCGGCGGGTACCAAACCAAAATCGGTATCAATAATAATGCCACCATAGGTTCCTGCCTTTGAATACAAGACTGATGCGTAATCAGTTTCTTTGAGAGCCAGCTGTTTAATGTCGGCAAGCTCCTCTTCATGGCTTGGAAGCGTGCGCGGAACAATTCGCTCGGACATTAGAGTGTCATCTTTGCTGTTTAAAGAGCGGATGTTTGCCAAGGAAATCACTCGGCGGACATGCCCAAGTTCTCTAAGATCCGCNTNCGGAAATTCAGATGGATCCAAATCTTGCCAATTTTCTAANTTTTGAGTNAGCTTCTGNATTGCATGAAGGGANTCTCGCGAAAATACATTCCCATCTTTTGGTTTGTAAATAATGAAGACTGAGCGATCGCTGCCAAATTGGCGCCTGAATTCTTCGAGCCCGAGATGGGATGGGCTCTTTTCCTCCATAAAAGCTTCTGGAGATAGGTCAAAAACAGTGTCCGAGTATATTACATGAACCATTTGTAGAGATGCTGCGAAAAAAAACAGAATAATAGGCAGTTTTAGCCGTACCATCACATTAGGTAAACGTGAAAAAAGGACACTTAAACTTAGAAGGAATCGTTCCATTTAATCGGCGCCTTGAGCTTAAGGAGGTAAACAGTCATTAGGTGCTGCCNGACTCAAACATTCTATCGGGTTGGAAGTAATTTTGTAGGTTTTTAGTTACCCGAATTGGGTGAAAATTTTCTTCCGAGTTTTTAAAAGGGTCTTTAAGGGGATAATGNTGACCTAATTCGATTTATATTTCTTTCCATGGGCAATGGCATAGAAAACCGGTATTGATAGGAGAGAGAGCAGTGAGGAGAGTGCTAAACCTCCCATGATGGTTACTGCCATTGATTGAAAGAAAACATCGGAAAGGAGCGGCGCCATTCCCGCAACTGTCGTTATTGCTGCAAGGCTGATAGGTCTTAGCCTGGAGACGCAGCTTGCGATAATGATTGACTCATTCAGGCCTTGCATTGCTACTCTCCGATCAATCTCTCCAATCAAAACAATTGCGTTCTTCAAGAGCATTCCGATGAGCCCGATAAGNCCTAACACAGAAGGGAAGTTGAATGGCAAATTTGTCACTAATAACGCACTCAGAACCCCAACTGGAATGAGAGGCAAACAAGTCCAGGCAACTATGGTTTGCCGGATNCGACCGAAAATAATGAGTGTTGTAAGTACCATAACCAAAACGGCCGCCGGAAATTTTCTACCCAGTGATTCGTTGGCGAAGTTATTTGACTCGTACTCACCACCCCACACTAGATTATATCCCGTGGGTAGTTTGATCTGCTCTACGGACTCCCGAATTTTTGAAAAGGACTCTGCAGCCGTGGTTCCCTCGGGAGGATTTGCTTGCGCTACGATTGATCGGATACGATCACGGCGCATAATCATGGACTCCTCGGGGATCAATGCTGAGGCACTAATTACGTTGCGCAAGGGGATATACTTTTGTTGGATTCTGCTCCAAACNTGGCCATCTAAAAAATTTCCNGCGGCATCATGGCTGCTGCTGCGTGCAATGATGGGTACCTGCTTATCTTTATCGCGAAACATGGCTACCTGAATGCCATTGGTCAAGAAGGCTAATGAATTAGATATGTCAGTGCGATCAATTCCGGTTGCCTGTGCCCTTTGATTATCTATCTCGGGCACGAGTGCTAGGCTGCGTTGGCGCCAGTTCGTTCGGGTATCGATCAATCCATGCTCACGAAAGATATCCAGCGATTGATTGGCAAGAAATCGGAGTGTACTGGCGTCTTCTCCCAAGAAGCGAGCTTCGATTTTCCATGAACCACCTGGAGTCATTTCAGCGCGCCGGACAATAAATTCTAGGTCAGTTTCCTTTTCAAGGTGGTCTCTAGTGAAGCTAACTAGTCTTTCGACTTCTTCTAAGCTAGATGTACGAATTGCCATTTGAGAATAGGCACTATTGGGCCTTTCAGGAATAGTGATCAAGGTGAAGCGAGATGGTCCTCGACCAACCCATGTGCTGATACCAGAGATGCTAGGATCTAGAGATAAGACGCTCTCTATTTTGGAGACTCTATCGCTGGTTTGGAGAATGTCAGTGCCCTCAGGAAAATACAAGTCGACGTAAAAAATGGGTGTTGGCATATTGGGAAAGAACCCTTGCTTTAATGCACCGAAACCTGCAAAACTGGCACCCACTATAATCAGGAATGTGAGGCATGTAATACGAGCATTTTTTAGGGAAGTTTTCAGATAAGTGCGATAAATATTGTAGAGGCGCCCACTGTAAATGTTCGATTCAGATTTTGCGGATGTNTCGGGTCGCAGCAAGATAGCGCCCAAAGACGGAATCAGGGTGATTGACAAAATCCAACTAAGTAANAGGGATCCGCCTGCCACAAAAAACAAAGAGTTTAGATACTGGCCTGTTGAATCAGTTGATAGACCAATTGGGGAAAATGCTGCCATGCCAACGATNGTTGCTCCAAGAAGNGGCATTCGCGTATGGGCAACTGTTTTAATTGCAGCATNCTNAGGAGATTCGCCTCGCTGCATTCCTGTGACCATCCCNTCGGCTATCACAATTGCATTGTCCACGAGCATACCCATAGAAATCATGATTGCTCCCAAGGAAATCCTATGCAGTTGGATTCCTGCAACCGTCATGAAGGCTAGAGTCCCCATAATCGTGACCAATAGGGTGGCGCCTACCATTGCTCCGGCTCGCCACCCAGTAAAAATACAGAGCACCAAAATAACGGTCAGGATAGACAATGACAAATTGCCAAGAAAATCGCTTATTGATCTATCAACAACACGATGTTGCTCATAGATAGGGTTAATACTCATGCCTGCGGGAAGCATTTTTCTTAAAGAATCGATCTTNCGCTCAACTTGTTTCCCAACTTCAACGACGTTCTGGGTGGTGACCACAGACACTCCGATGGTAAATACGCGTTCTTGATCATGCCGAATAATCAGTTGAGGTTGGAGCTTTTCCGACCGAGAAACTGAGGCGATTGTGTCGAGCCTAATCATTTCAGATGAGCCGCCTTCTCCGATCAAGATCGATCTCAGATCATCTAGTGTCTGGTTGTAATCCTGCACANCCAAGCGAAGCCTGTATTCTCCGACTCGAAGGGAGGTTGAGCTATAAAGGTCTGTTTGTGCACGGATTTTATTGAGCACCGTTTCATAAGAAATGCCAAGTCGCAAAAGCTGAGTATTGTCGAAATCCAGAAAGATCTGCTCTTCCGGAAGCCCATCTATCTGTACCTTTCCAACATGCCGGATGTTTTGCAATCGTTTCTGTAAAAGATTCGCTGCGTCGCGGTATTCGGATATCGAATATCCTTCAGGCATTGTTACGGCATAAATAATCCCATAGACATCAGAAAAATCATCTTCTATTAGCGGAGTACTGGCTCTAGGCGGTAACCGCATCTCCGCCTCTGAAATTCTGCGTCGCATTTCATCCCATATTTGCGGAGCCTGATTGACCGTTACCCATCGATGCAGTTCGATCTCAACCTCTGAGCGACCCGCCACGGACCTGGACTCCAATCGATGTATCCAAGGCATCTCACGCACAGATTTCTCAATCTGTTCGGTGATTTCCTCTTCCACTTCTTCAGCAGATGCGCCAGGATATTCGGTAAAAACAAAGGCTTGTTTTAGCGGGTAGGGAGGATCTTCCAATCGTCCGATATTCTCTAAGCCAAACCATCCACCAACAATACAAAGTAGGGCGAGCAGCCAGACATAGAGCGGATTCTTTAGGGCAAACTCAGTCATCAATTAATATCTATTATTCGCTTATTGCGTCAGTGGAGTAATTCTGTCATTTTCATTTAGCAAACTACCGCCAGTGGCGACCACTATTTCCCCAGGGCTCAGTCCGTCGGTTATTTCAATCAGGTCACCTTGGACTGTACCGATTNNTATAAAACGTTTCTTTACGAAAAAATCAGGGCCCGAGGTTACCCATAAGTAAAATGCTTCATCAGGGTCAGTATGCAANGCGCTCACCGGCACCACCAACCNATTGGAGGGTTGAGCTAAAGCGAGAGTGATTGAGGCTGTCATACCCTGTCGCAGAATCCAGTCAGGGATCTTATGCAATGCAAATCGTGTCCGATAGGTTTGTGTGGTTATATTTGNGTCGCCTCGNTGTTCGACTATCGATAATTGCCAGCTTAACTGAGGTTTAGCTGAAAATCTTGCGGAGGCAGTAGTAATTCCTTTATTGCTTATTTGTGCGACCAAATCTTCTGGGAGGTCTGCCACTAGTTCAATTTTGTCTGAAGATGCGAAGCGGGCAATGATCTCTCCGGCAACTATTGAATTATGTGCCTCTTGAAATCTTTGTAAGACGATTCCATCAAAGGGCGCGGTTATTTTGCAATCTTTAAGTGCTTCTTCTGCCTGTGAAACTCTGATGCTGAGCATTTCTTCTCGNGTCCTGGCAGTATCAAGCTCAGATAAAGGAAGTGTTCCTAAGTCGTATAGCTTGGTTATTCGGGACAGCTCTTGAATTGCTAACAAGTGCTCAGCCTCGGCATAATCAAGCGCCAACGCATAGTCTGTGGCGTTGAGTTCAGCGATAGTTTCGCCTCTACGTAACTNTTGGCCCTCAAAGATTGGAATATTGGAGATTTCACCTGAGATCTCAAACTTTAGGTCAGCGGTNTCAGCATTCTCGACGTNAGCATGCAGATAGTGATTTTCTGGTTCGGTTCGTTTTTTTACCGTATATAATTTTACAATGTGGAGTGATGGATCATCTTCTCTTATGTAATCTTCCTCTGTGCAGGCAGACATTGCCACGATGAGTAAGTAAACTATGATTCTCATGACACTAGCTCCAACAGACGTTTTTTTAACTGGGATTTTTGGTTTTTATCGAATTGATATAACCCTATCGTTTCGAGCAACTGCATGCCTTGGAGCGCAAGCGCCACAGTGATAGTTAGCGTAGGATCATCCTTTTCATGACTGATGTGTTTGAAAAGTGTTTGGAAATAATCTCGAGCGGGTTCCAAAAGTGCGGGGTCTTCGGCTCCGGCTGCAAGTATGGACTGAGCAGTTGCGCGTTCTTCTGAGCTCAGAGCGAACTCGGTTTCAATCAAGGATCTGAGTTTTTTTCGGCTACTATGGTCTTTGTCGGTCTCGAAAAGAGCTCCTCTTTCAAGAAGCAAATCGTCTAGCATTCCCTCAAGAAGTTCTTTTTTTGTTCCATAATGATAGAGCAATCCACCTTTTGAAATTCCGGCTTGGCTTGCGACAGCTTCAATCGTTAGTTTGCCTGCGCCTTGCTCCGCGACGACTGCGCCAGCTGCCTTGCGAATACGTTTTTTTGTTTTGCCGGAGTTTGACATATTATATTCTTTTTACCGTCTGGACGGTAGAGTAAATGAAAGGAGTTCCAGCGTAAAGATTAATTGAGGATCAGCACTCGGATAGGCAGTTTTGGCAGCCTCATGATTCGCTAAACTAATGCGACTGAATGATCCGTTGTTTTTTGATATCGCTTTGAGTCGCGAGAATGTGTTAGTCTCCTTCGCAGAAATAACTGCATTTTATTGAGATTCATTCAACATAATAATAATAGACGTCAAATGATCAATCGAACCCCACCTAAATTGCCAAGAAAATTAGATGTAAGACCCGGAGAAGAGTCTGCTTATCATTTTATGCTCAAGCGAATTGAGGGTGCTAAGCAGGCAAAGGTTGGAGTGATTGGAGGTGAGCCCTACGCAGTTAATTATTTCATGGCTTTGGCAAATACACCGGTTTTAGCCGAAGGGCTAGCTCGATTAGGTCAAGCTGCAATGGAGGTGCCTGGTGGTGAGCATACCTTTTCTCATGCGGATCACGAATTTATAGATGCCGTGATTGCTTTTGATTCCGGTTTTAATTGGCTGATGGCAGGACATGCGGCGCTTGCTGTGCAAGCAGGCGTGAGACTAGAAGCACTCGAGGCCATTCGTGGAAAACGCGAGGAAGATCTGACTGAAGAGGAGAGACTACAAGTATCGTTTATTAGAGCCGTTCGTGATGGATCGATGACCCAAGAAATCTGGTTGGCAATGTGGGAGCGCCTCGGTAGTGAACGAGGGTCAATAGAATACGCCTTCTTAGTATTGCTCGTGCAGTTTAATCACCTCTTAGCCCATGCCATGGGTATCCCCGATATCACAAAACCAGAAATGGATGAACTAATTGGTAAATTGCAAAGGGGAGATTTCTCAGTCTCCTATAAAGATTATTCTAAAACGTTCGGTGATGCTGCATTCGACACTGGAAAATAAAATATAAATTTAATTAGTTAGGGAGAAGTTTTTGGTTAAGTTTGCTATTAACACTGTTGGCCACGAGAACGCAATTCATCCCGCAGAATTTGGTATTTGGGCTGAGGAGCATGATTTTTCAAGACTTTATTATGGAGAACATGCGCATTTCCCGGTGGCGAGCACGTTGCCAGCAGGCATGTTTCCCGATGGGATGCCCCAGTGGTATAAAGAATTTTATCTTCTGAGGGTACTTTCTCTAAAAACATCCAACCCGAAATCTTATCGACCGCATTATGTCTGCCTACATCTTCCATATAAACTAACGGACAGCTTTCTTTACATAGGACCGTGCCATGAATTGCTCCCGCTTCTAAATATAAACTTGGAGTTAAAGTTATTCTTTTTGAAATTTCATAAATCCATTTATGTTTAATTTTCTTTTTGGATTTTAATTTTGATTTTTTTATTTCTGCGTAGATATCTCCAAATACCGTACCTATTGCACAACCACTAGTTGTTATTTTCTTTCTTAATTTATTTTCATAATTTGTTTTACGTTTTGTTCGTACAACAACCACACCTAAATCTTTATCAATTTCAACTTTTGTAATTATGTCATTTTTCTTAAGCATATTTTGATTCAATAAATACCCAACTGCAAGATATTTTGGGTGATCACTAATAGACATTAGCGTAACTATCTCTTGATTATTAAGAAAAATTGTAA